>JBEBSO010000120.1:0-8451 GCA_040394275.1 Telluribacter sp. | reverse complement strand
CCGGCTTATTCTATTCCCAGCCGCCTCCCAGGGACCTGTAAAGGTGGACCAGCGCGAGAAACTGCCTCGTCTGGATGTTGTTGAGCTGGAGTTCCGCATCCAGTACGTTCTTACGTGCGGTCAGTACCTCGAGATAGGAGGCATACCCGGCCACAAAGAGGTCGTTGGAGGTGGTGATCGCCGAATGCAGCACATCGACTTCCTGCTTTTTGAAAGTAGCGACGCTCTCGAGATTTTCTATGTTTTTCAGGCTGGTAAGCACTTCCTGGAAGCCGTTGAGAATGGTCTTCTGGTAATGGTGCAGGTGCTCAACGGCCTCCGCTTCCGCGTGTTTCCGGTTTGCTTTCAGCGCACGCCGGTTGAAAACGGGAGCAGTGATGCCGCCCAGCGCGCTGAATGCGATCGAAGCAGGCGATACCATTTTGGAAAGGCTGAAGGTATGCAGCGCCGTGTGCGCCGTGATGCTCACGGAGGGCAGAAATGCCAGCCTCGCGACATCGAGATCGGCCTGGTAGGCGCGCAGCTCCAGCTCGGCCTGCCTTACGTCGGGCCGGCGGGCCAGTACCTGGGAAGGTACGCCGGTCTTGGCATAATGGGGCAGCTCCTGGGATCCGATGGGGTTGCCCCGGGTAATGGGCTGGGGAAAGCGGCCGAGGAGCGCATTGAGGGAGTTTTCGGTGACTACGATCTCCTGTACAATATCGCCTGCCAGGCTCTGCGTGTTGTACAGCTGCGCCTTAAACTGCTGCACCGCCAGCTCGTTGGCGCGCCCGCCTTCTTTCTGTATTTCTACCGTCTGCGCAGCGGATTTTTGCAGCTCGATGTTTTTCAGGATGATGTCCAGCTCATTGTCGAGAGAGAGCAGCCGGTAGTAATGCATCGCTACCTGGCTGATGAGATCGGTCATCACCCATTTGTATCCCATCTCCGATGCAAGAAACCGCTGGAAGGAGGCTTTTCGCTGTGTTTTCAGCTTACCCCATATGTCGATTTCCCAGGAACTCCTGAAACCTGCAAAATAATCGGGCAGCGGGTTGGTCATTTTCTGGTCCGGGGCAATATTGGGCGAAAAGTTGGTGTCGTAATTTCCGACGCCGTCCATCGTATGCTTCCCGAACCGCTGCGCGCCGCCCGAAACTTCGAGGTCGACGCGCGGAGCCAGGAATGACCTGCTGTAGAGAATACCGGCTTTGGCCTTTTCTATCCGCTGCCAGGCAATTTTTACGTCCGGGTTGCGCGCCAGCGCCGTATCGATGAGCTGGACGAGGTTGGGGTCCGGGAAAAACATCTGCCACCTGATCTCGTGCAGCTCCGCGGAATCGGTTTCTGTATTGAAGGTATCCGGGAGCCCGGAAAGGCTGTGCGTGCCGTGCGGCTTCAGCACCTGGCAACCTGAAACGGCCAGCGCGAGCGCCGCATAAAAAAACAACCTTCTATAATTGAATAATATCATAAATTTCCAGTTAATAAACACAGAATCAGGCTTCAGGCACTTCGGCAGACAACCCGGCCGCGGCTTCTTCTTTCTTACTTTTTTTCATCATCCCTGCAAAGAGGACGTATAATCCCGGGATCAGGAAAACGCCGAACACCGTCCCGATAAGCATACCGCCGGCGGCTGCCGTACCAATGGAACGGTTTCCCAGGGCTCCCGCCCCGCTGGCAACACAAAGGGGGATAAGCCCCGCAATGAAGGCAAAGGAGGTCATCAGGATGGGGCGGAGACGCTCGCCGGCTCCTTCGAGGGCCGCTTCCAGTACCGAACGTCCTTCCTGTTGTCGCAGGATGGCATACTCTACGATGAGGATGGCGTTTTTACCCAGCAGCCCGATCAGCATCACCAGGGACACCTGCGCATAGATGTTGTTTTCCAGCCCGAACAGCTTCAGGGCCAGGAAGGCGCCGAAAATCCCTGTAGGAAGCGAAAGCAGCACCGGGAGCGGAAGGAGAAAGCTTTCATACTGCGCCGCCAGCAGGAGGTAAACGAAAACCAGGCAGATCACGAAAATATACAGTGTCTGGTCCCCCGACAGGATCTCTTCCCGGGTCATCCCCGACCATTCGATGTTAAAGCCTTTCGGAAGGTTTTTGGCGGCAATTTCTTCGACGGCCTTGATGGCGTCGCCGCTGCTGAAGCCCCGTCCGGCCTCACCGGTTATCATGGCGGTCGTAAACATATTGTACCGGGTCAGCTGTTCCGGCCCGTATACCCGCTCCAGCCTGATGAACGTGTTGTAGGGCACCATCTCACCGCGATCGTTTTTTACGTAGAGCTTCAGGATGTCTTCGGGGTTTTTCCGGTAGGCCGGATCGGCCTGCACCATCACTTTGTACATTTGCCCGAACCTGATAAAGTTGGACGTATAAAAGCTGCCGACCATGGCCTGGAGCGTGCTCATCGCATTGTCGACGGTTACTCCCTTTTTGGCGGCCATGTCCGTATCCATATGGATCAGATACTGGGGAAAGCTGGCGTCGAAGCTTGTAAAGGAGTTGCGGATCTGGGGCGTTTCGTTCAGGGCCCGGACAAACTCGCTCGTCACGCGGGCGGTCTGCTGGAGGTCTCCGCTTCCGGTCCTGTCCTGCAGCCTGAGCTCGAAGCCGCTGGAATTACCGAATCCGGGTACGGTAGGAGGCGGGAAAAATTCAATATCGGCGTCTTTGATGTGCCTGGTCTTTTCCTCCAGCAGGGCGATAATGTCATGAACGGACGCCGACCGGTCTTCCCATTGCTTGAGGTTGATCATCCCCATCCCGTATGACGCACCTGCCGACTCGGTCATCAGGCTGTACCCGGCAAGGGTAGCCACGGATTCTACTTCTTCCAGCTTGCTCGCCACTCGTTGTATCGAATCCAGAACGACTTCCGTTCTTTCCACGGTCGCTCCCACAGGGGTAGTGACGTTGACATACAGCATTCCCTGGTCTTCGGTGGGGATAAACCCGGATGGCAGGATACGGCTCACTCCCCAGGTAGCCAGGCTGAAGCCCGCCAGTGCCGCAATCGTAACCAGCCGCCTGCCGGCGATTACCTCCAGCACCCGGCGGTACCTGCCGGCCAGCGCATCGTAACCGTTATTGAACCTGTTGAAGAAGCCGTTGACCAGGTTGTTTTTCGCGGGTGCGCCGTGCGTGTTCTTCAGCATCATCGCGCAGAGGGCCGGTGTGAGGGTCAGGGCATTTATCCCCGAGATGACGATCGAGATGGCGAGTGTCAGCGAGAACTGGCGGTAGAATATGCCTACGGGACCGTCCATAAACGCTACCGGCACGAATACGGCAGACATGACCAGGGTGATGGCCACGATGGCCCCGCTCATCTCTTTCATCGCCTCGAAAGTAGCTTCCCGCGCCGGCAGGTGCTTTTCGGTCATTTTGGCGTGCACCGCTTCTACCACCACGATGGCGTTGTCGACCACGATACCGATCGCGAGAACGAGCGCGAAAAGGGTAAGCAGGTTGATGGAAAAGCCCAGGAGCTGCATGAAGAAAAAAGTCCCGACGAGGGCTACCGGTACCGCCAGCGCCGGTATCAGCGTCGACCGGAAATCCTGCAAAAACAGGTAAACAATGATAATAACGAGGATGAATGCTTCCAGCAGCGTCTTGATTACTTCTGCGATGGAGGCATCGAGAAACCGCGAAACGTCATAGGAGATCGTATAGGTCATACCGGGAGGAAACGACGTTTCCTTCAGCTCCGAAATCTTGTCCTTTATATTGGCAATCACCTGGCGGGCATTGGAGCCGGGCCGCTGTTTGATCATGATCGAGGCGGAGGGCTTCCCGTCCGATTTGGAGGTCATGCTGTAGTCGAGCGATCCGAACTCGATGTCTGCAATGTCCTTTAATTTCAGCATGGAACCGTCTGCGTTGGCCCTGATGACGATTTCCCGGTACTGATCCGGCTCAAACATCTTCCCGGTATACCTCAGCACATACTGGAGCATGTGCGAGTCCCTGCCGGAGCTTACGCCTGTTTTTCCGGGGGCTGCTTCCACGTTCTGGTTCCGTATGGCATGGATGACTTCGTCGGTCGATACGCTGTAGCCCATCATCCGGTCGGGCTTCAGCCATACGCGCATGGAGTAATCCTTGCTTCCCATGATTTCGGCAAATCCCACCCCGTCGATCCGTTTGAGCTCGGCCAGGACGTTGATGTCGGCGAAGTTGTAGACAAAATCTTCACCCAGCGTGGTGTCGGAAGTCATGATGTCGAGGTACATCAGCATGCTGTTCACCTCTTTTTCGGTGGTGACGCCCGCTTTGATTACTTCTTCGGGAAGCTCGTCAATGACGGTCTGCACCCTGTTCTGCACGTTGACGGCTGCAAGGTCCGGATCCGTTCCGACGCGGAAGAATATCTGGATCAGGATCACCCCGTTGTTGTTGGAAACAGATGACATATAGGTCATGCCCGGCACCCCGTTGATCGCTCTTTCGAGCGGTGTGGCCACGGCCTTGGCGCCGACTTCCGCGTTGGCGCCGGTATACCTGGCGGTCACGACCACGGAAGGTGGCACGATATCGGGAAATTGGGTAATCGGGAGGCTGGTGAGCGAGATCACACCCAGCAGGGTAATGATCAGCGAAATTACCAGGGATAGAATGGGTCGCTTAATGAAAGTATCAAACATGATTGTTCTGTTAGCCGGCCACAGCCATCGCTCCGTTGCCTGTGCATGCAGCGGATGCCATCTGCCGGTACGTGGCTGATTAGCTTATTGAATCTTTTCCGGTCGTATGGTCTGCGGCCGGATGACGGTGCCGTCCTTCAGCGAATGGCCTCCTTCGTACACGATCCGCTCGCCGGGCTCGAGTCCCGAATCCACGACATAGTAGTTGGAGAACCTGGACCTGGGAACGAAGCTTCGCATTTTGACCTGGTTGCCGGTATCGATCACGTAGACATAGTTCTTGTCCTGGATCTCGAAGACGGACTTTTGCGGCACCAGGATCGCGTCGTCGATTACATTGGTAAGCCGTACGGTACCGGTGGAACCATGCTTGAGTATTTTTTCGGGGTTTGCAAATTTCGCCCGGAAGGCGATGGAGCCGGTCCCTTCGTCAAATTCCCCTTCCATGGTTTCGATACGCCCCTTCTGCGCAAACCGCGATCCGTCGGCAAGAAACAGCTCCAGGTTGCTTTCCGCCTTCTCATCCCCTTTTTTACGCGTCTTCACGTATTCCAGGTATTCGCTTTCCGAAACCTTGAAATAGACATGGACGTTCCGGGTATCGGAAACCGTGGTGAGCAGGGTGCCTTCGTTAATAAGACTTCCCACTTTGTAGGGAATACGGTCGATAATGCCGTCAAAAGGCGCCTTTATATTGGTTTGCGTCAGCCGGATGGAAGCCTGTGATTCGGCGGTTTCGGCCTCGGCAATCTTTGCTTTGAGCGCGGCAAACCTGGCCATGGCGACTTCCAGCTCGGTCATGGAAATGACGTTTTTCTCCACGAGCTGCCTGATCCGGCTTACCTCCAGCTCACCGGCCTTGGCTTCGGCGATGGCGTTCTGCAGGTTGGCTTTGGCCCGTGCCAGCTCCACTTTGTATTCATCGTTGTTGATGCGGAACAACAGCTGACCCTTGCGGACATCCTCTCCTTCGTCTACGTAGATTTCTTCCAGGTATCCCTTGATACGGCTGTAGATTTCCACATTTCGCTGCGCCCTGATGTCGCCGACATACTGTCTTTCCAGGGGAGCCTGCTGACGGATAAGCTGGGTAACAGGTATGGTTTGAAGGTCAGTCTGTGCGTCTGCTTTTTTTTCTTTGCTTTCTGCAGTACATCCCGCTATAACCGCCCCCAAAAGCAGCAGTGTATAAAATGACTTGTTTTTCATTAATTACGACTTAACTAAACGACTTGAAATGATAAGTAAATACCAAAGTCCACCTGTGCGGCCGTGTATGCCGGGGCCACAGGTAGTCAGGAAGGTTTGAAGTCGGGGCTTGATTAAACCAGGGAAGCCTGGGGAGGCTGGTAGAATTTACTTACGGGCGCCAGGTATGCGCCGGACGTGAAAAGAGGAAGAGGCGCGCCGGCCGGGCAAGGCGTGAAGCTGACAGTCCGGGGCCTGTAATCGAAGGCGTAGTCGGGATGCTCGGAAGTAATCCGGTCTCCGGGATCGTCTCCTTCAAAAGACCCGTCTTCGTCCGTATCGAAAAAAGAGGTGATCAGGAAGAACCTGGCCCTTTTGTCAATTTTTACCTTGGAGCTGATCGCTTCAAAATCGTTGGGTATTTCTGAAAGGGTGGGCTGTGTATGTAAAATTTTTATGGAAAAACTTATGTGATCATAAAGAGGACCCTCTCCGGTACTCATAACCAGAATACCGAAAACCATAATTATGAATAAACGCCTTAAGAATTTCATACGCTTCACAGGTCCGACATACAAAATTATTAAAAAATGAAAATAGGACAAAATCAATCCGGCTGCGTTAGCATTCATTAACAAATACATAAATTGGCGGAGCCGGGCGCAGCAGGACCGGGACCTCACGTCCTGATCCGGCCCCGGGGAGCGACCCGGGAGAAAAGCCTGCCGGCATGTTGGAGGCGTTCCGGTCAGTAAATCACGGATTGCGCAGGGATTGTTGAGGTTTTAAGGGTATTATCCTTTAATATTTAGTAATTTCGCACTTCAATTCTAATAATGTTAATTTTTCGGTATGATTACGGTTCAGAACGTATCCCTGCGGTACGGAAAAAGAGTGCTTTTCGATGAGGTAAATATCAAGTTCAGCCCGGGAAACTGCTATGGAGTAATTGGTGCGAACGGTGCGGGAAAGTCGACTTTCCTGAAGATTCTTTCCGGCGAAATAGAGGCGCAGACGGGCTCGGTAGCGATGAACCCGGGAGAAAGGCTGGCTTTTCTGAAGCAGGATCAGTTCCAGTACGATGAATTTACGGCCATGGATACGGTAATCCTGGGGCATGAGCGGTTGTACGCCATCATGAAAGAGCGTGAGCAGCTGTATGCCAAGGAGGATTTTACAGATGCGGACGGGGAGCGGGCTGCGGAGCTGGAAGCCGAGTTTGCCGACCTGAACGGGTGGGATGCGGAAACGGAGGCGGCCCAGCTGCTGAGCGGGCTGGGGCTTTCCGAGCGCCTCCATCATACCCAGATGGGAGAGCTCAATGCCAACGACAAGGTACGCGTGCTGCTGGCGCAGGCGTTGTTCGGCAGCCCTGATGTGCTGCTGCTGGACGAGCCTACCAATAACCTGGATGTGGAAACGGTCATCTGGCTGGAAAATTTCCTGGCTGATTTTAAAAATACGGTCATCGTGGTTTCCCATGACAGGCACTTCCTGGATGTGGTGTGCACCCATATTGTAGATATTGATTTCAGCAAGGTGCAGATGTATTCCGGCAATTACTCTTTCTGGTATGAATCGAGCCAGCTGGCCCTGAAGCAGCGCCAGGATGCCAATAAGAAGGCTGAGGACAAGCGGAAGGAGCTGGAGGAGTTCATCCGCCGGTTCAGCGCCAATGCCTCCAAGTCCAAGCAGGCCACTTCGCGGCAGAAGCTGCTGGAAAAGATAACCATCGACGACATCAAGCCGTCGTCCCGCAAATATCCGTACATTGCCTTTAAGCCCGAGCGGGAAATCGGCGACCAGATCGTGACGGTAGAAGGCCTGTCCAAACAAGCCGAAGACAGCTCGGTCCTGTTCCGGAACATGTCTTTCTCGATCAACCGGGGGGATAAGGTGGCTTTCCTGAGCCGGAACGTGCTTTCGATCAGCGCGCTGTTTGACGTGCTGGCCGGGGAGGATACCCACTTTTCGGGGACATTCAACTGGGGGGTAACAACTTCTCTTTCCTATTTTCCCAGGGAGCCGTCCCGCTTTTTCGAAACGGATCTTAACCTGGTAGATTGGCTGCGCCAGTATTCGGCAGAAAAGGATGAGAGCTTTATACGCGGTTTCCTCGGCAGGATGCTGTTCTCGGGAGATGAGTCGCTCAAGAAGGCCTCCGTACTTTCGGGTGGGGAGAAAGTGAGGTGTATGTTGTCGAAAATGATGTTGTCGGGCGCCAATGTGCTGCTGATGGACGAACCGACCAACCACCTCGACCTTGAATCCATCACGGCGCTGAACAACGGCCTGATTGATTTTACCGGCAATGTGTTGTTTTATTCGCATGACCACCAGTTTATCCAGACGGTGGCCAATCGGATTATCGAGATCGGGCCGAAAGGGATCCTGGATAAGCTGATGACTTACGATGAATACCTGGAAAGCGATACCGTGAAGGTGCAGAGGGAAACGCTTTACTGAGCATCAGGAAGTGAAGGAAATAAATTGAATGCCGAACATTATTCTGCATATCCCGGGTATGTGTAACATATTCCGCTGTTTTGGAATGCGCATTGCCGCTTACTCATGTATATCCGGCCGGATATGAAGTGATTTCGGAATTATATTTGGTTACAAGCGC
>JBEBSO010000119.1:0-8513 GCA_040394275.1 Telluribacter sp. | reverse complement strand
TGTACCCTGAAAGAACCGCTCGACTATACCGACAAATGGAAACCCTGGCGCCTGGAAGATCTCCCTATGATCCCGTCCCATTTCGGGATCAAACTGATCGGCAATGCCGGGGCGCAGAGGCAGTTCAAGGTAATCGAAACCCTGGTCAGCCAATGCGAGGAGGTGATCAACTGCGGAGACGCCGGCCAGGAAGGTGAACTCATCCAGCGGTGGGTACTGCTCAAAGCCCGGTGCGGCGTCGGCGTAAAGAGGCTGTGGATATCGTCGCTGACGGAAGAAGCCATAAAAGAAGGATTTACCCGGCTGAAACCTGCCGAACACTACGACAACCTGTACGCCGCGGGAAGCGCCCGCGCCATAGGGGACTGGCTGCTGGGTATGAACGCCACCCGCCTGTTCACAAAAAAATTCGGACAGGGGAACGCAGTTCTTTCCATCGGCAGGGTACAGACCCCTACGCTGGCCATGATCGTCCAGCGGCAAAAGGAGATCAACGCGTTTGTACAGGAAGATTACTGGGAGCTGAAGACGATCTACCGCGATACCGAATTCACAGCAACCATCGAGCGCATCCGCACCGCGGAAAAAGCGGAGCGGGGCCTGGCATACCTGAAAGAACACCCGTTTGAGATCACTTCCTTCGAGCGCAGAGAGGGAAAGGAAGGAAACCCCAGGCTTTTCGACCTGACATCGCTCCAGGTTGAAGCGAACAAGAAGTACGCCTATTCAGCCGAAGATACGCTGCGCCATATCCAGAATCTCTACGAAAAAAAGTATGTAACCTACCCTCGCGTGGATACCACGTACCTCCCCGAAGACATGCACGCCAAAATCGGCGGTATCCTGCGCAGCCTGGCCCCGTACAGTGCTTATACCGCGCCCCTGCTGGCTTCGGAGATCCCCAAGTCCAAGACAATTTTCGACGACGGCAAGGTGACCGACCACCACGCGATCATCCCCACCGGGGTAGCCCCATCCGCACTGAGCCAGGAGGAAAAGAATGTCTACGACCTGATTGCGCGGAGATTTATAGCGGCGTTCTACCCCGAATGCCGGGTTTCCAACACGACCGTGCTGGGAAGGGTAGGCCGGGTCGGGTTTAAGGCCACGGGAAAGCAGGTCCTGGACCCGGGCTGGCGGGAACTGTACGCCAACGATTCGTCCGCCAGGAAAGAGGCGGGGGAGGAGGAACGGGTCATGCCTGATTTTACAGAAGGGGAATCGGGACCGCACGCGCCGAGGATTCACCAGGGAAGAACCACTCCGCCGAAATATTATACCGAGGCTTCGCTCCTCCGGGCAATGGAAACCGCCGGGAAGCAGGTAGATGACGAAGCAATGCGGGAGGTGCTCAAAGACAACGGGATCGGGCGCCCTTCTACCCGCGCCAATATCATCGAAACCCTTCTCAGGCGAAAATACATCGAGAAAAAGAAAAAGAACCTGGTCGCTACCCAAACAGGAATAGACCTGGTCGATACCATCCGGAACGAACTGCTGAAAAGCGCAGAACTTACGGGCCACTGGGAGCGTAAGCTCCGCCTGATCGAGAAGGGACAATACGCACCGGACACTTTTAAAAAAGAGCTGATCGATATGGTAGCGGAGCTGACCAGGGAGGTAAAATCCGATTCGGGAAGGATCATTGCCCTCGCTCCCGATGCCGCGTCGCAGGCGGGAGAAAAGAACGGGGAAAAGAAGCCTCCAGCCAGGAAAGCGGCCATCCGGGTCGAGTCTCTCCATTGTCCCAGATGCAGGAATCACCCGTTGAAAAAAGGAAAAACAGCTTATGGCTGCAGCAACTTCCGGGTGTGCGGGTTCAAAATTCCTTTCGAGCTGATGGGCAAAAAAATCACCGACAAACAAGTCGTTGAGCTACTCAGCAAAGGAAAAACGGGCAAAATAAAAGGATTGCTCGTCCCCGGCAGCGAAACACCCCGGGACGGGAAGCTGGTCTTTACGCCGGATTTCAATATCAGCCTGGAGTGACCGGCACCCGGGAAGGCCACGCCTATTTTTTCTCGATCTTCCTGAGCTCCGCTCGGATATAATCTGCCGGAAGCCAGCGCGTACCGATCATGACCCCTTCGATGTTCCTGGTCTGACCGATGTCTTCCAGCGGGTTTCCGGCCAGGAGCACCAGATCGGACACGTTTCCCTTTTTGATTACCCCGCTGTCCTTTTTGCCCAGGTACCGGGCTACATTCACCGTCCCGGTGCTGAGCGCCTCGTAGGGCGTGAGCCCGGCTTCCACCAGGTAGCCCATTTCGAGCTGCGTCGAAAACCCGGGGACATTGAATACCTGCGGCGCATCACATCCCAGCAGCAGCCCTACACCGTTTTTCTGGCACTCGTACACCAGCTTTCGCCGCAGCTTTACCAGGGCCTCCGCCTTTCGGGGAGAAAAATCGGGATGGTTGTTGTAATTGTTTTTGGTGTTGATCCAGCTGCGGACCACCTGCGGGTCCATGTATTTGAGATGGGGATCTGCAGCGAAGCGCCCGGCCGGCTCGGGAGACAGCCACCTTTCTCCCAGCGCCTGTGTAGGCACGACCCATATTTTCTTGTCTTTCAGGGCCTTCATCAGCGCCGGCAGCCGCGTGAGATCGGCACGCTCCGCAATCCATGCCCCGAAGAGACCCGTTTCGCGCTCCGCCAGCGTATCTATCCCCGGCGTAATCGCCTCCACAAAACCATCCAGATGGTCTATCGAGGAATAACCGGCTTCGATCGCCCTCCACACCCCTACACCAAACGAGACGTGCCCGGCAAAAGGAATTCCCTCCTGCCTGGCCGTCGATGCAATGGCATCAAAAATCTCCCTGCTGAGCCCCGGGTGCAGCTTGAGGTAATCATAGCCCGCCGCTTTCTGCTGCTTCACCATCTCGATCCCTCGTTCCGCACTTTTGACACTCTGTCCGCTGAAGGACGGCCCGGTCGTATAAAAATGAGGACCCAGCACTTCTCCGCTCCGCACCCTGCTGCGCAGCTCGAGGTGCCTGGGACTCCCGAGCATCCCCCTGATGGTGGTGATCCCGTTGGCCAGGTACAGGAAAAGCACCTCCTCCATGGGGCCGGGCCGGTCGGACGTCGGCACATGCGCATGCATCTCGGCCCAGCCGGGAACGAGGTACCTGCCCTTGCCGTCGATCACCAGCGCATTGCCGGCGTACCTGACTTTTCCCTGACTGCCTATTTCCGCTATCCGCCCTTCTTTCACCACGACGGTCTGGTTGCGCAGAAGCCGTTCTCCGTCCATAGGAACGACATTTACCGCTGTGAACACTATTTCACGGTCAGCATTGCTGGCTAACCCCTGCCCCGATGCCTTCAGACCCAGCATCAGGCATACCACGATCCATATCCTTTTCATATGCAGTTCTTATCGGTTTATAAAGATATTGCTGCTGATGATCAATACATAAGCCCCGGCGTGCAGGAAAGCAAACAGCGGAAATCCGGCGACAGGAAACGCCTTAAACGGGAAGCTTTACCCGTTGCGCCATTTTTTGTGCTTTCAGGGTCAGCTCCGTCGCCAGGAAGCATATTTCCTGTGAGGACGCCGTCTCGGTACGGTTCAGCACATCATCCACCAGCTGAACGCCGTAGGGCAGCTCGACCTGGCTGCTGTCGATGTACTGTGGCTCATTTTTATTGACCAGGAACAGGTGATTTCCCCCCGGTCGTCCGCCGATATCGATGGTTTTGCGGATTTCTATGTATCCTTCCGTACCCAGCACCGTCAGGCGTCCGTCGCCGAAAGTTTTGAGCCCTTCGGGAGTAAACCAGTCCACCCGGATGTAGCCAAGCCCGCCGTTGCCTCTCAGCACGGCATCTCCGAAATCTTCGAGCCCGGGATACTGCGGATGGTTGAAATTGCCCACCTGCGCAGACACGATATCCACCTTCGTCGAGCCTGTAAAGTACAGATACTGGTCAAACTGGTGGGAGGCAATATCGCAAATGATGCCGCCGTATTTCTTAATATCGAAAAACCAGTCGGCACGCGATGCGGCATTCAGCCGGTGCGGCCCCAGGCCGATCGTCTGGATGACCCGGCCGATGGCTCCGTCCCGGATCAGCTCGGCGGCCCTGATGGTGGCCTTGTTTTCCAGCCGCTCCCCGTACAGAATCGAATAGATCCGCTTCGTCTCTTTCTGCACTTTCCGCACCTGTGCCAGCTGCTCCAGGGAAGTGGCCCCCGGCTTGTCCACCATAAAATCCTTGCCGTGCTGCATCACCCTGATCCCCAGCGGGGCGCGCTCATTGGGTATGGCTGCGCTTACGACAAGCTGTATCGAATTGTCTTCCAGGATCTCCTTTTCGCTTCCTGCCTGCCTGGCATTCGGAAAACGCTTCCGGAAGGCCTCTGCCAGGTCCGGTTCTTTGGCATAAAAAGCCACCAGCTCTCCGCCGCCTTTGATCACGGTGTTGACCTGCCCGTAAATGTGGCCATGGTTGAGCCCGATCACCGAGAACCGGATCCTGGGAGGACCGGTGTAGAATTCCCGGCTCCGGGAGGGGGCCGACAGGATCGCGGGCGCACCCGTCACTTCCTGCGACAAGCCGGACAGCATGACGCCGGCCGCAGCTCCTACTGATCTTTTTATGAAATTCCGACGGTCGTCGGTTACCGGGATACTCTTTGGGGATTTGTTCATTTTTCTGTTAAGTTACTGGAGTGATTGTTATGAGTTACTGGAGTGATTGTCCTGTTTGTCCGGCAATTTTCCCGCATTCCGCTGCAAGCACCTGCCGTCATTCGCCAGTTGGCTTCTCCGGCATCAGCACGACCCGGATCAGGTTGTTCCTGTCAAAATACTTTCCGGCCATGATCCTGGTCGAATCCGGCGTTACTTTTTGAAGAAATTCATCCTGCCTGAGCAGGTCTCCGAGTTTCTCTTCATAAAACAACCGGGAATCTATAAAGCTCAGCCAGAAACCATTCGTTTTCACGTCGACTTCGCGCTTGCGCTTTCTCTCGGCAACGTATTTTTCAATATCCTTCGGATCGGCGCCCCTCTTTTTTATCTTATCCACTTCTTCCAGCGTCCTCAGGACCAGCCGGTCGACATTTTCGGGAGCGCAGCCGAACGTCACCGAAATACGGTAATTCCCTGCCGGAATCTTTTCCAGCCTTTCAGAAACCCCGACCCCGTACACCCCGCTTTCCTCTTCCCGAAGCGCCTCGATAAGCTTGATCTGCAGCACTTCGCTCAGCGCATCCAGCTGGATATTGTTTTCCGGAGAATATTCGTACTTCCCGCTGAAAACCCGGGATACCCTGCTGTTCGGCTCCGTACCCTTGAACACCGTTTTCTCCACTTTACCCGGCAGGGGAGAGATTCCCGGATGCCGGTATGTATCGGCACGCCCGGCAGAAGGCAGGCCGCCGATATACTTTTCTATCAGGGGCCTGATCTCATCAGGCTGAAATGACCCGACAAAAGTGAAGATAAAATCCGAGGCGTCCGAAAAGCGGTCCCTGTATATTTCCAATGCCCGGTCGGGCTTCACGAGATCCACCCGCTCGGGCGTAAGCGGCTTACGGAGCGGGCTGTAGCTGGTGAGCACGGCATTCAGCGTATCCGAAAACATCTTGTCCGGCGTGATGGTATTCCTCATGTTTTCGAGATAGTTTTTCTGGTTGGCCAGTATCCCCCGCACCACTTCCCTGTCCATGCGCGGGGCCACAAAATAGGCATAGACAAGCTGCAGCGCGGTCTCGAGGTCTTTCGGGCTCGTCCCTCCCGATATCCCCTCCGAAAGCTCGCTGATATAAGGAGTAACGTTTACCGTCTTACCGCTCAAAAACTTCTGCAGCTGGGTCTGGGAAAAATCGCTGACGCCGCCCGACTGCACCAGGTAGCCGGCAAAAGTACCGGTTTCAAGATCATCCGGAAAGAGCGAATACCCTCCCTTTCCCGTTGCCTGGAAAAGGATCTGGTCGTTCTTAAAGTTAGTCGGCTTCAGAAAAACCTTCACCCCGTTGCCCAGGGTCCATTCCGTGATGTCCAGCTTTTCCATCTTTGTTTCGCTTACCACCGCTTTCCCGGCAGGAAAGTCCGGAAGCAGCGGCCTGCTCACCACATCGTCCTTGTATGCTTCGACACCTTTCCCGGCCTCTTTCAATATGCTCAGGACCCTCGCTTCGTCCGGCAGGTCCCCTTTCCCCTTTTCGGGCCCCAGTATGACCACTGCCCTGTCTTTATCCGAGATGTACTCCCGGGCCAGGGCGTTGACTTCCCCAAGCCTGATCCCTTCCACGTGCTTTTGAAGAAACGCATAGTAAGCCGCTATACCCATAAAGGGCTTTTCATCCAGGAAATGTGCCTGGTAATCGGCCACATGCTGTACAGATCGCCACTTATCCCGCTCCTTGTAATTTCTCTCCATGGTATTCATGAAGCTGCTCCTGGCCCTTTCAAATTCTGTTTCGGTAAACCCGAAGCGGAGAATCCGCTCATTTTCTTCCAGTAAGGTAGTGAGCGCCCTTTCCGTTCCTTTGGGATCCTTGGCCAGCGCCACACAGGTATAGGCGTCCAGGTTTCCTATAAACGCGCCGTAGCTGCTGCTGCCGAACAGGAAAGGAGGATCGGCTTTCTGCGTAAGCTCCTGCATCCGCTGGTCGAGCATATAGTCAAAGAGAGACTGCACCACATTTTTCCGGGTATCGGCCAGCGTCACCTCTTTCTTCCGTGGAAGCTTATAAAACAGCTGTACCACATTCTGGGGAAATTCCGGATCCGTTACCACGGCCACACGGGTGGAGCCGTCGAGCGGGATCGTATACCGCTCCCTCTTTTTGGGATTCGCAGGCCCTTTGATCCTGCCGAATTTCACCTGCACCAGCCTTTCCACCTCCGCGGGATCAAAATCTCCCACGGCAATCAATGCCATCAGGTCAGGGCGGTACCAGTCCCTGTAAAACGCCTCCAGCACCGCGGGGGCGAAAGTTTTCAGGATACTGTCTTTCCCGATGGGCAGGCGCAACGCATACCTGGAGTTGTTCAGGATCTGCCTGATATACTGATCGCGCATCCGCTGCTGGGCGCCTCTTCCCGACCTGGATTCCTCCAGCACCACCCCTCTTTCCTTGTCAATTTCTTCCTTGTCCAGCAAAGCCCCGTGTGCCCAGTCCTCGAGTATCTGCAGCCCCGTATCCAGCAGGCCCGCCGAATCCGTCGGTATCGGAAGCATGTACACGGTTTCGTCAAACCCGGTGTAGGCATTCAGGTCGGCTCCAAACCGGACGCCTGCTTTCTGCAGGAAATCCACCAGCTGGTTTTTCGGGAAGTGTACCGTCCCGTAGAAATTCATATGCTCCATAAAATGGGCAAGGCCGAGCTGGGTATCCGTTTCCAGGATCGAGCCGGCTTTTACGGCCAGGCGCAGCTCCGCGCGCTTTTGTGGTTCCGTATTTTTGCGGATATAATAAGTAAACCCGTTACCGAGCTTTCCCATCCGCACCGCGGTGTCCAACGGCACTTTGATGCCTGAGAGCTGCTGCGCCCCGGACTCCGGAGCCACAAGCACAAAAAGAACCAGCAGTACACAGACGCTGAAGGGCTTAATCTTTTCGATTTTCATCCGCACGAATTACAAGGCTTGGTTTACAATATTTTGTCCATCCCGGTGGCCGGCATTCCGGTGGCCGGCATTCCGGTGGCCGGCATCCGGTGGCCGGCATCCGGTGGCCGGACTGTTTATGGTTTTACCCGTTCCCACGTTTCATGGATCGGATCCCCTTTGCTGCTTTTACCTGAGTGATCCCACTTCCCGTTTTCGAGCGACCAGTTGAAGCTCAGCGCCGCGCCGACACGGCTGTTGTCCCTTGAGAAAAAGGAGATGTGCTCGGTATATTTTCCATCTTTCGCCGTATAGGTCCCTCCGCCGGTGCCATAGAAGCCTTTCACCGCCGGGTTCATCGCCACCCACTGGAAACAGGTACCGGAAAGGATCTTGAGCGTCTTTCGCGGGCCGGTCTGGTGTATCCTGACCAGCGGACCTACTCCGCCGTTGGCGCGCTCGGTGATGTGCCATACACCGGCCATGGCATGACCAGCCGCGTCGTCCACCAGCGACCAGCTCTTAAACGGTCCGTAGCTGAAGGAAAGCTGCCCCTTCCCTGTACTGAAAGGAATCCTCGTCACTTTGCCTACCTGCGTGCTGTCCCTGGAATTAAACTCCGGTGTATATACAACATGACCGCCGTCCAACGCTGCCGTACCGCCCTCCGTATACCCGAAAAGCTTCCTTTCCCGGCTAAACTCCGTAATAACGAGATAATCGTCCACGATAATCATGGTCACCGTATTACCATCCGCAGTGTTCAGCTTCCAGGCGCCCCGGGGGAGGGCCTGGCCGTACACGACCTGTCCAAATGCCAGCAAAACAAAAAGGCAAAACGCTCTCATCATGATCACAATTATTTTGTATTGAAAAGTTAAGGATACCAAAAATAAAAAATTGGTAGAAATAACCAAGCATACACCTGTTCAAAATCATCCCGA
>JBEBSO010000118.1:0-8590 GCA_040394275.1 Telluribacter sp. | reverse complement strand
TTCCCAGCACCAGCGCCTGCAGGGAACCCGGCCGGATCCCTTCGCTTTCCAGCCATTCGGTCAGAGACTGCCGGAACCCGTAATAATCGGTGTTGAATCCCCGGGTATGCCCGTCGCGATATATCTTGATGGTATTTACAGCACCGATACGGCCGGCAGATTGCTCGTCCAGCGAATCCAGGAACGGGATGACCGCCTGCTTGTGGGGAATCGTCACGTTAAGTCCCCGGAGATCCGCATGCCCGGCCAGGATGCCCGGCAGCCGGTCCGCCGATTCGATCTCGAACAAGTCGTACCGGCTGTCCGCCACCGACTCTCTCTCAAACTTCTCGGTAAAGTATTTTTTGGAATAAGAATGTGTCAAAGGAAACCCGATCAGGCCGTATAAATTCATACAGGTAAACATATTTGGAGCTCCCGCCCCGTACGGTTGATAACGGCAGCCACGCGAGGCCGCTTTCTAAAGATACGGATTTTATTTGAATTCGTGAAAGGAACTTTTACCGGACATTTTTGATTGTAAAGGCAATACAGCAATAATGTAAAACTTAACTGATTGATACTAATGGCAAAAGCGGTAGAAGTGACCGACAGTTCTTTTGAAGAATTAATAAGCGGCGATAAGCCGGTGCTTGTGGATTTCTGGGCCGAATGGTGCGGCCCCTGTAAAATGATCGGCCCGGTGGTGGAGCAGCTTGCCGGAGACTATGAGGGAAAAGCCGTCGTGGCAAAAATGGATGTGGACATGAACGCACAGATCCCTGCCAAATTCGGTATCCGCAGCATCCCGACGCTAATGATCTTTAAGGGAGGTCAGCTGGTAGATAAAGTGGTGGGCGCCGTTCCCAAAGCTGTACTGGAAGACAAACTCAACGCACAGATTGCATAATGCACTGCCCCGGGAAGCCGGACGGTAACGGTGTTGCCGCGCTGCTGCGCCGTTATCGTTTGTGCCGGGCTCCGGATGCTTTCTCCAAGCCGCCATGTTATGCCTGAATTTGATTTCAAACGCTACCACCTCCGCTCCATCCACGCGGCTTCGCCCGGGGAGGTGGCAGCCATTAACCAGGAACTGAAAGACCTGTACGCTTCCCTTTCCGAAGAAGACAAGGCCGATTTTAATGCCCAGCTGCAAAAGTTCCTGGCCAAAGAGGTGGGACGGCTCAAATCCGATTACGAATCGGTCCGCGGCGTCAACAACCCCAACTGATCCGCCCCGCACACCGGGCGCCTCCCGTCAGTGTATTCCTCCCATCCATTTTCTAAGCAAAGGGACGGTCAGCATCAGCACCAGGCCCACACCGGCAGACACCCAGCCGATCTGCTGCAGGATATGGCTGTAATAGGGCAGCGAACGTACCGGATCCCCCGCTACTGATTCCGGCACAATCATCAGGCTGCCTATTTTGGCCGACAGGAAATCTCCCAGCGCCGACGCCAGGAACCAGATCCCCATCACCATGCCGACCATCCGCTGCGGCGAAAGCTTGGTGATCATCGACAGGCCTATCGGCGAAATGCAGAGTTCCCCGCAAATCAGGAAAAAGTACCCCGCCGCAAAAACAGCCAGCGGAATCAGGCCTTCCTCCGCCAGGCGGGTGCCCAGGAAGAAAACCAGGAACCCCATTCCTAACAGCACGAAGGAAAGCGCAAACTTCATCGGGGTCGAAGGCTCTCTTCCACGCCTGGAAAGCGCCGTCCACATCCAGGCAAAAACCGGGCTCAGGACCACCACCCAGGCCGGCGGCAGAAAATTGTTCACCGACAGCGCAGGCAGTGCTCTCCCCCACAGGTGCATATCTACATTGCGCATGGCGAAGAGGTTCAGCGCACCCCCGTTCTGCTCGTAAAAAGCCCAGAACAGGATGGAAAATGTGATCATCGCCGTAGCGGCAAACAACCGGTTCCGTTCCTCCGCTGCCAGCCGCGAGGCCTCATAAACCAGGTAAACCAGCGACATCACCGCCAGGATCAGCATGACAAAATCCATTACCCGGTAATAGTTGAACAGGAGAATGACGACCGGGACAACTGCCAGGGTGACCAGGTAGACGGTCCATTCCCTGCTCAGCCACGGCAGCACCTGCGCCTTCAGCCTGTCCTCGTCAGGAGGCGCACCGATTCCGCCCAGCATCCTGCGTCCCAGGTAGAACACCGCCAGGCCCGCCATCATCATCACGCCGGCCAAACCGAAACCGTAATGCCAGCCATAGGCATAGGCCAGCCAGCCGCACAGGGAGCCGCCCAATGCGGCGCCGATGTTGATGCCCATATAGAAAATGGAAAAGCCGCTGTCCCTCCGGGGATCATGGCCTGCATACAGCCTGCCGACCATTCCCGAAATGTTGGGCTTGAAAAAGCCGTTGCCGCAAATGATCAGGGCCATGCCTGCAAAAAGGCTCCAACCGGCCGGAAGCGCAAGCACCAGGTGCCCCGCCGCCATGATCATGCCGCCAAACAGGATGGCTTTGCGATAGCCCAGCAAGCGGTCCGCTACCATCCCGCCGAATACAGGCATGGTGTAGACCAGCGCTGCATAGGCGCCAAGCAGGGCATATCCCTTTGACTCGTCAAATTTCAGGTGGGTGACCATATACGCCAGCAGCAGCGCCTTCATCCCGTAGAAGGAAAAGCGCTCCCACATTTCCGTAAAAAACAGGAGATACAGCTGGCGCGGATGTCTCAGGAGCCCTCCCGCTGTTTCCGGGGTACTGTTTTCTCGCATCTGTATAAAATAAAGAGTTCAGGAAGTTAGGGGAGTTCTAAAGTTCAACTATAAAACTAAAATAACTATAGAACTATAAAACTTCAAAAACCAGACACCCGTTGCCTCAGGGCAGTGCAAAAGCAACATACTTGTTACCTTTCGGCCTTCCCAGCTTGGTCCCCCCGCAGGCTATGACCACATATTGCTTCCCGTTGACCTGGTAGGTCGAAGGAGTCGCAAATCCCGATGCGGGGAGCCGGGTTTCCCAGAGGAGCCTGCCGGTCTTCCTGTCATAAGCGCGGAACCGCTCATCTTTCGTTGCAGCTATGAAAAGAAGGCCGCTGGCGGTCACGACCGGGCCTCCGTAGTTCTCGGTACCGGTAAGAGGTATCCCTCTGGCTGTCAGCGAGTCGACCTCCCCGAGGGGGATCTTCCATAAATATTTGCCGGTGTTCATGTCGATCGCATTGAGCGTACCCCAGGGCGGGGCGATAGCCGGCAATCCGTCGGCATCCAGGAATTTATTATAGCCCGTACTTTTAAACGGCGGTGTATACGATTTCTCCGCAGAAACGGGAGCAGATGTCCCCGAAACCTCTTTCTTTTCTTCCTTAAAAAGAAAAGCGATCAGGGCCTGCCTTTCCTCCTGCGATATCATCGGGAATCCCGGCATCATCCCCCTCCCGCTGGCGACCAGCTGCCCCACGGCCTGCCGGGTCATCCGGCGCTCCAGGCTCACCAGCGAAGGCGCAGAGCTGCCCTCCTGCTCATAGCCGTGGCACGTCGCGCAATACATGATGAATACCCGCTGCCCGTTGGTCATTTCCTGCAGCTCCTGCTCCCGGGGCGTTTCCTTCATGGTCAGTATCCAGGCCATCTCGTTGCTGTTGACATACAGGATACCCGCCTCCGGATCTGCAGCAGCCCCGCCCCACTCCGCTCCGCCGTCAAAACCGGGGAATATCACTGTCCCTTCGCGGGAAGGCGCCGCAAACCACTCTTTCCTGTATTTTCTGAACCTTTGCAGCAGGGAATCGCGGTTGGAAGCAAACGGGCTGATGTCGTTTTCCGTCAGCTGATGCGCCTGCCTGGCGAAGGGCTCAGGCAATACCGGCACCGGCTGCGTCGGCCAGGTTTCTTCACCCGGGAGCATGGAACCGGGTGCCTTCTTTTCCACGACGGTAAACAGCGGCTTCCCCGTGACGCGATCGAAAAGAAACACATGACCATGCTTGGTGACCTGGGCCACCGCCTCCACCCGCCTGCCGTTTCTCCGGACCGTGATCAGGTTGGGCGGCGCAGGCAGATCCCGGTCCCACAGATCATGATGGATGGCCTGGAAATGCCATAATCTTTTCCCGGTCCTGGCGTTCAGCGCTATCAGGCAGTTGGCAAACAGGTTTTCTCCTTTCCGGGCTCCCCCGTAGAAGTCGTATCCCGCCGAGCCGGTGGGCACGTATACGATTCCTTTTTCACGGTCTATGGCCATACCGGCCCAGTTATTTGCTCCGCCTGTAAAGGTATTCAGATGGGCATTTTCCGGGAAGGTCCCGTAACCGAACTCGCCCGGGTGGGGAATGGTATGGAAAGTCCAGGCCAGCTGCCCGGTACGCACGTTAAAAGCCCGTATGTCTCCCGGAGCCGCGTCTGCGCCCTCCGACAGCCGGACCGGCATGATGATCAGGTCTTCAAACAGGGTACCGGGCGTGGTAGAGGTAACGTGCTTTTTCGCAGCGACTTCCGGAAGGCCCGTATGAAGATCAACCCGGCCGTTGTCCCCGAAAGAGGGAATGGGCCTGCCGGTACGTGCATCCAATGCATACAAAAACGAGCCGATCGAATGCAGGATCCGCTGGTCCCCGCCGTCCTGCCAGAAAGTAAGTCCCCTGCTGACGCCTGTCTGCCGGGACCCGTCCCCGAAGCGCCACAGCTCCTTCCCGGTAGCGGCATCCAGGGCGAAGGCCTCCAGTGCGGCCGTAATACCGTACAGGCGCCCGTTGACAACAATCGGGTTGGTCTGTACCTGGCCTGAGTCGGGCACCTCGTACGTCCACGCGACCTGCAGATCGGCCACGTTGCCCGGATGGATACCGGTGAGCGGTGAAAAGTGATTGCGGTCCCCTCCTCCGAGGTATTCGGGCCAGTCGGTGTCCGCTCCGGAAGGCCGCTGATCCGGAAAGCTCCATCCGGCGACCAGGAAGGCCGAGAAAAAAACTGGGGCAATAAAACGCAGCATATCAGGAGAATTAAACAACAATTATACTATAAATATTTATTTCTTTTCGGGGAATTGTCCGATGCCGGCCGGAAAACCGGTTTTTTCGCGCCGGCCCGCCTGCTGTTCCGCCTCAAAAAAAGATTTTTATGATTTATAATTCCGTAACTTTGTCCTGCATTTGGTTCCGGCGGGTTCATCCGAACTCCCGGATTAAATGGGAATCCGGTGAAAATCCGGAACTGTCCCGCAGCTGTAAACTCCGCCAACCGGAGCCCGAAAACAAAGCCACTGTTTCAGCAACGAAGCGGGAAGGCCGGGCCGAGGGGAGTAAGTCAGAAAACCAGCCGGTGCGTCACCAATTCATAGCTTCCGGGGATTGAAGCTGGAATGAAGAATACAGGCAGTATTTCCAACATTCGTACAAGTCCCGGGCTATGGCTTTTTGAGAGCCATGCTGACACTCCGTATCCATATTCCAGCAAGCTGCCTGCGCCGGCGCGTCTTGTTCCGGCTGCTGTGTATAGCCGGTGCCCTGCCCGCCGGGAACCCGGAAGCGGCCGCACAGCACGACAGCATACGTCCCTTATCTCCCGTACATGTGATCAGCAGCATGGCGCCGCATGTCCGTACCCTTACGCCGTCACAGACCATCTCCCGGGCGGATTTCAGGAAGTACGGCGCTTACAATGTGGCGGATGCCGTACGGAATTTCTCGGGTGTAAATATTCGCGATTACGGCGGGATGGGCGGGATGAAAACGGTCTCCGTCCGAAGCCTGGGCGCCGGCCACACTGCCGTACAGTACGACGGCCTCCCCGTCTCCGATGCGCAGAACGGCCAGCTTGACCTGGGGAAAATTGACCTGAGCAATGTCAGCCACATTACCCTGCACATAGGCCAGCCGGACGAAATCGACCTCCCGGCCAGCTCCTTCGCCGCCGGGAGCCTGCTCCTGGTCAACTCCCTGCCTTCCCGCATCGATTCTCTTACCAAAAACCGCGTCGGGCTGTCCTTCAGCACCGGCTCCTTCGGCCTGGTTAATCCCTCCGCCCGCCTGGAGCAGACACTCGGCAGGTCCTGGATGCTGCTGCTGAGCAGCAACTTCCAGCGGGCGCACGGGCGGTACAGGTACAAGGTAGAAGGGGACGGCTCAGACAGCCTGGTGCAGCGGCTGAATGCAGGCGTATCCAACGTCCGGAACGACCTCACCCTGCTGTGGCAGAAAAATACGCAGCAACGGTTCTACATCCGGTCCAACTACTATCATTCGGACCGGGGATTGCCCGGCGCCGTGGTCTTCTACAACCCGAACAGCCGGCAGCACCTCCGGAACGACGACCTCTTTATTCAGTCGGGCTATAAACAGGAAACGGGCAGTCTGCGGCTGCGCGCCGGCGCAAAATTCAGCCGGGAAAGGCTCCGCTACACAGACCCGGACTTCCTGAACAGCACCGGCGGCCTGGATCAGCGCTACAGGCAGGATACCTGGTACGGCACTGCCACCGTCGCCTGCCGGGTGCTTCCTCCCCTGGATATTTCCTATGCATCGGACCTGACCCTTTCCACCCTGGAAGCAAATTTTGAAGGCGTTGCCTACCCGCGGCGAGTGACCTACCTCCATGCCTTTTCGGGGCGGGTGAAATATTCCCGGCTCGAGGTATCGGGAACGCTGCTCAACACGATCCTGCGCGAGCGCGTCGGAGCGGGGACGCCCGCAGGGGGCAGGTCGGTCTGGTCTCCCGCGCTGATGGCAGCCTTACGGCCGTTCAACAGCCCGGACATCACGGTCCGGATGTTTTACAAGCACATTTTCCGTAATCCTACTTTCAACGATCTCTATTATACCAGGGGAGGCAACCGCAACCTGCGTCCCGAATTTGCTACCCAGTACAACCTCGGCGTCACACTCAGCAAAACGCCCGGCCGCGGCATACATTTTCTTACGTTCACCGCAGACGCCTACTACAACCGGGTCAGGGACAAGATCGTCGCCATTCCGGCCCGGGACCTGTTTACCTGGTCCATGCTCAACCTGGGAAAAATTGAAATCCTGGGCGCAGACCTCGGCCTGAAAACGGCCCTGAAAACCGGGGCTTTCAAAAATACCTGGTCGCTCAACTATACCTATCAATCGGCGATAGATGTGACCAACAGCGGTTCCCGCGTATATCTGCACCAGATCCCTTATACCCCCAGGCACAACCTGCACCTGCATACCGGCCTCGACCACGGGCGCTGGGGTATTTTCCTGAACCAGGGCTATACTTCCCGAAGGTATTCCCTTCCCGAAAATATTCCTGCCAACAGTGTCCGGGGCTTCTCCGTCCTGGACATCTCCGGGCTCTGTCGTTTCCGTACCGGCCCCTGGATGTCGACGCTTTCGGTCGAGCTCAACAACCTGCTAAATACCCGGTATTACCTGATCGCCAGCTACCCGATGCCGGGGCGCTCCTGCCGTCTTTCTATTCAGTTTTCTATATAATCAATTGCCAAAATGAAAAAAATCAGTTTACAGGTCGTCATTCTTCAATTGCTCATCTTCGGATTTCTTGCCGGTTGTAACAGAAGCAAGGTAGAACCCGAGCCGCAACGGCCCACCGCCGAGCGCGCCGGGTTGTTTGTGCTGTCGGAAGGGCTGTGGGGCCGGAACAATTCGACGCTCACCTACTATGACTACACCACCACAGCGCTCACGGAGGATCAGTTCAGTGCCCAGAACAAAAGGGGGCTGGGAGACACCGCCAACGACATTGCCGTTTACGGTTCGAAGATGTACATAGTGGTGAACGTATCCAGCACCGTGGAGGTAGTGGAAGCCCGCACCGCCAAATCCATCAAACAGATCGACATGAAGGACAACGGTACGGCCCGCCAGCCGAGGCACCTGGCATTCCATAAGAGCAAGGCGTTTATATCTTCCTATGACGGCACCGTAGCAGTCCTGGATACGGCTACGCTGCAGATCGAAAAGTACATCGTCGTCGGCAGAAGCCCTGAGCAGATGGTCGTATCGAACAACAAGCTGTTCGTTACCAATTCGGGCGGTATGGATTTCCCTAATTTTGACAACACCGTTTCCGTTATCGATCTCAACACGCTGACCGAAACCACCAAGATCACTGTGGGGCTCAATCCGGGGAAAATCGGGGCGGACGCCTACGGAGATGTTTACGTGGTATCCGCAGGCAACTACAACGATGTGCCGGCAAGCCTGACGGTGATCGACGATAAAACCAATGCGGTTAAAGCCCAGCTTCCCTTCGCCGGCGGCCAGTTTGTTATCAGCGGTGACTACGCGTATATGGCGGGCTTCGATGGGAAGATAGGTGTGTTCAATTTAAAAACCGAAACACTGGAAAAAGAGAATTTTATCACCGACGGAACGGTCCTCACGGCACCCAACGGTATCGACGTCGATGAAATCAGCGGGGAAGTATTCGTAGCGGACGCCAAAGATTACACTTCTTCGGGAGAAGTGGTCTGCTTCGACAAAGCAGGCGCCAGGAAGTACGCGCTCCGCACAGGTATCCTTCCTAAAAAAGTGGTTTTTGTGAACAAATAACATCGCCCCCGGGGAATACATGATTAAACGCTGAGCCGGGCGGGGACCGCCCGGCTCAGCTTGCCCGGAAGCGCGTGGAATGGCCCCCGCCCTCCTTAAAACC
>JBEBSO010000117.1:0-8594 GCA_040394275.1 Telluribacter sp. | reverse complement strand
GCGACGATCTCTGGGTATAGCCGGGTAAAGGCATTCCCCCGGATGGTTTCGTACACCCTTCAGCGGTTCAACAGGATATTTTGTTCACGCGGGCCAGGTGCCTGCCGCCTTCAAAACCTGTCTCCAAAAACGCTTCCAGGCTTGTGAGCGCCGCGTCGATCCCGATAAAACGGGCCGGGAAGCAGATCACGTTGGCATCGTTGTGCTGCCTGGCCAGTCCCGCCAGCTCCGCATCCCATACCAGCGCCGCCCGGACTCCCTGGTGCTTATTGGCCGTCATACATACCCCCTGGCCGCTGCCGCACAACAGGACTCCTTTGTCGAAATTTCCGGACTCGACGCCCTCGGCCACCGGGTGGGCAAAATCAGCATAGTCGGTCGAATCATTGCTATAAGTTCCATAATCCTTAACTTCGTGCCCCCGGGCGGTCAGCCAGTCTATTATAGGTTGCTTGTAGGGGAACCCCGCATGATCACAGCCAATGGCAATTTTCATTATCTTGCAGTTTAAGATGAACTAGGAAAGAAAACCGGATCAGGAAGAAAAGGATCTGCCGGATCTGAATTTCATTTTGATCCCGCAAAGGTATAAAGCAATTTTTTGCATTCACACTTTTCAAAAATTAATGTATGAGTGAAGACGTAGTAAACAATCACGCTGAAGATAACAGTAAAGTAGACGTATCCCTGCTCAATCCCGCGGTCCCGGAAGACGAATCCCGTATCAGGGAAGCTTTCGAAGACCGCAACTGGAGTGAAATAAAAAGCGCCGACTCGTGGGTTGTGTTTAAGGTACTGGCCGAATTTGTGGAGGGATTTGACAAGCTGGCCAAAATAGGTCCCTGCGTATCCATATTCGGATCGGCGCGGACCCAGCCGGACAGTCCTTACTATAAAATAGCTGAGGAGATTGCCTCCAGGCTCGTCAGGCACGGGTATGGCGTCATCACAGGCGGTGGCCCGGGGATCATGGAAGCCGGTAACAAGGGGGCCTTCGAGCAGGGAGGGAAATCGGTAGGGCTAAACATCAAGCTGCCCTTTGAGCAGCACAGCAACCTGTACATAGACCCGGACAAAAGCATAAATTTCGACTTTTTTTTCGTCCGGAAAGTGATGTTTGTCAAGTACTCCCAGGGCTTCATCGTTCTCCCTGGCGGGTTCGGCACCCTCGATGAGCTCTTTGAAGCGCTGACGCTGATCCAGACCAAAAAAATCGGGCGTTTCCCCATCATCCTTGTGGGAAAAACTTACTGGGAAGGCCTGCTCAACTGGATCAGGGAAGTAATGGATGCGAGAGAACACAACATCAGCCCAGAAGACATGAAGCTGATCTCCGTTGTCGATACACCGGAGGACGCGGTAAAAGTCATCAATACATTCTATTCCAAATACCTGCTCAAGCCCAATTTCTGAGGTCAAAAAAAGAACCGCTCACCTCGCGGGTCAGCGGTTCTTTCCATGCACGGAACGGGCAGGTTTATTTGCCCAGCAGCTCGTTGCGGCGCTTCTCAAAGGCCGCTTTCGACCTCTCCAGCGCAGCACGCTCACTTCCGGTTGCTTTCTGGATCTTCTTATCCAGCCGCTCGATCTCCTCGTTGACCAGGCGCAGCTCGTCGTTGACGCCTTCACGTACATCCGAGGCAGCATCCTTAATGTCTTCCTTCGCCTCGTTCAACGCTTCCTTTGCATCCTGGGCTGCGCCTTCTACCGCGCTGGCTGCATCATCGGCAGCATCCTTCATATCCTCCTCCTTCACCGCTTCGGCAGCTTCCTTTGACTCTTCCCTGGAGTTTTGCGAACACGAGCTGAACAACAATCCAAACGAAAGCAACAGCGTACTAGCGAATACAATGCTTCTTTTCATCTTAGTAATGTTTAAATTATACAAAAGGAACACACATTAAAAAAACATACTTTTCAGACTGATAAAAAATCATGCCGTACCTTTACCGCAAAACCCGGTAAGCAGCCGGCTTCTACCGCGCCCGCCTCAGATCACCACGTTCACAATTCTCCCCGGCACCACGATTACCTTCTTTGCCGGCTTCCCGTCCATCCATTTGATGACAGCCGGGTCCGCCAGCACCGCTTTCTCGATTTCTGCGGCCGGCACATCCAGGGCAAAGGAAATGGCAGCCCGTACCTTCCCGTTGATCTGGACAGGGTATTCGAACATATCGTCCACTACATATTTCTGATCCCATTGGGGAAAAGATGCAACAGAAACCGAACCCGGCTCATTGCCCAGCGCGGCCCACAGCTCCTCGCTCAAATGGGGCGCATACGGCGACAATAAAACGACCAGGTCGGACAAAACCGCCCTGTTATGGCACTTCAGGCTGCTAAGCTCGTTGACGCATACCATAAATGCGCTTACTGCAGTATTGAACGAAAAATTCTCGATGTCTTCCTCCACCTTGCGGATGGCTTTGTGCAGGATCCGCAACTCTGCCGGGGCCGGGGTACCGTCCTTAACCAGCCACGCCCCGCTCTCCGAATAAAAAAGCCGCCACAACTTCCGGATGAAACGGTAAGTGCCGTCGATACCGTTGGTGTTCCAGGGCTTGGCCTGCTCCAGCGGCCCGAGAAACATCTCGTACAGGCGCAGCGTGTCCGCCCCGTATCTTTCCACGATATCATCCGGGTTCACTACGTTAAATTTGGCCTTTGACATTTTCTCCACCTCGGACCCGCATTTGTATACCCCGTCTTCCAGGATAAACTCCGGCGCATCCCCCAGGATATCTTTCCTGGTGGCCTTGAACTTCTCCAGGTCAAGCACGTCATTGGACACGATATTTACGTCCACATGCAGGGCGGTCACCTCATAACGGTCACGGAGACCCGCGCTCACAAAAACAGGCCGGCTGTAATTATCTCTCTTCACCCTGTAGACAAAGCTACTCCGTCCCTGGATCATCCCCTGGTTGATAAGCTTCTTAAAAGGCTCCTCTTCCGGTACATACCCGCGGTCCCGGAGAATTTTATTCCAGAAGCTGATGTACAGGAGGTGCCCTTTGGCATGTTCCGTGCCGCCGATATACAGGTCCACATCACGCCAGTAGGCGATCGCTTCCCGGGAGGCGAAAGCCGAACCGTTGCGCGGATCCATATAGCGGTACCAATACCAGCTGCTCCCGGCCCAGCCCGGCATCGTGCTCAGCTCATAGCCGTACTTTTCCCCGGTGCCATCCCCTGCATACCCCCAGCCGGCGGCTCGACCCAACGGCGGCTCCCCCGTTTCTGTAGGCAGATATTTGTCAATCTCCGGAAGCACGAGCGGCAGCTCATCATCCGGGAGCAGGTACGGAACCGGCGCCCCGTCCTTCCCGGGCTTAAAATATACGGGTACCGGTTCGCCCCAGTAACGCTGCCGGCTGAAGACGGCGTCCCGGAGCCGGTAATTTATCTTTCCTTTCCCGCTCCTGCTGCTTTCGAGTATACCGATCAGCTTATCCGTCGCCTCGGCGTAGCCCAGCCCGTTGATCAGCCCGGAATTGATGTATTTTCCCTCCTTGGTCGGATCCGCCTGCCTGTCGATGTCCTTCTGGCTGTCGAGAATAGGGATCACCGGCAAGTCAAAATGCCTGGCAAAATTCCAGTCGCGCTGGTCACCCGAAGGAACGCCCATCACCGCGCCGGTCCCATACCCTGCCAATACATAATCGGCAATATAAACCGGTATCCTCGCCTGGTCCAGGGGACTCAGCGCATAGGCCCCGGTGAAGGCTCCGGACACCGTCTTAACATCGGCCATACGGTCGCGTTCCGACCGCTTCCGGGTGTGTGCAATGTAGGCCTCTACTTCCTCCTTCCGACCGGCCGTGGTGATCTGTGCGACCAGCTCGTGCTCGGGAGCGAGAACGATGAAGCTTACACCGTATATCGTATCCACCCGCGTCGTGAAAACCTGGATTTTCCCGGTATGCCCCTCAAGTTCGAAATCCACCAGCGCTCCTACCGACTTCCCGATCCAGTTGCGCTGCTGCTCCTTGAGCGATTCCGTCCAGTCCACCGTGTCCAGGCCGTCGAGCAGGCGCTGGGCATAGGCCGTAATGCGCATCATCCATTGCCGCATCAGCTTCTGCTCCACCGGGAAGCCGCCTCTTTCGGACAGGCCGTCCTTGACCTCGTCGTTGGACAAGACCGAACCCAGCCCCGCACACCAGTTTACGGTGGCCTCCGCCACGTAGGTAAGCCGGTACTTCAGCGTCATTTTATAACGATCCTCCTCATCCCAGGCGTTCCATTCCGCTGCCGTAAACAGGGGGGTATCCTCGTCCGCAACCGCTTTTACGGTGAGGTTTCCCTCCCGCTCAAACCTCCCCGTCAGGGTGGCGATCGGCTCGGCCCGGCCGGTATCCACGTTATACCAGCTGTTGAAAAGCTCACTGAAGATCCATTGGGTCCAGCGGTAATAGTCAGGATCGGAAGTCCGGATCTCCCGGTCCCAGTCGTAAGAAAAGCCCAGGTTTTTGAGCTGCCCGATGTACCGGGAAATATTTTCGACGGTGGTGGCAGCCGGATGCTGTCCCGTTTGTATGGCGTACTGCTCGGCGGGAAGGCCGAAGCTGTCAAATCCCATCGGGTGCAGCACGTTAAAGCCCTTCAGGCGCTTGTACCTCGAATAGATATCGGAGGCAATATAGCCCATCGGATGCCCGACGTGAAGACCGGCCCCGGAAGGATACGGGAACATGTCCAGCACATAGTACTTGGGCTTATCCGACTGGTTGTCAACAGAGAAAGTCTTGTTCTTTTCCCAAAAATCCTGCCAGCTTTTTTCAATTTTCAGATGATTGTACTCACTCATAGGACTATACTTTCTCTTGATTCGTAAATAAACCCTGTCATTTCGCGCAAAAATAGTGCTTTTACGGCGATTTGCATGCAATTTCGGAATATCGCGCAATTATAGGCCTGCCACAGACAGCGGCCCGCCCGGTATTTGTGTACGGCGGTTTGACGGGCATTTTGCATATGATTCATTTCTTCCTAATATTGCACACCCGTTCACGTCATTAAACTCCGATCGATCAGTGGCTGTAAAAAAAAAGAAGTCAAAAGTTTTTAATTCAAAAGATCTAATCGCTTATTTTTTTGTAGCCGGTACGGGTGCACTGATACAGCTTTTATCCAGCAGTCTTCTCAAGGAATGGTTCGGGATCTCGTATGCGGTTTCCATTGTCTATTCCTACCTCATCGGGCTGGTCGTGGGCTTTGTCCTTACCAAGCTCTTTGCCTTTAATGCCCGGCAGACCAACCAGACGAGGCGCGAGATGGTCAAGTTTTTTATGGTAGCCCTGTTCTCGTGGGGCATTACCGTCACCTTTACGCTGGGAGCCCAGTACATTGCCGAGCAGGTATTCCATGCAGAGACGTACCGGTTAAAGGTACCGTTCGGCACCAAGGTGGTCAATGTCAACGAAATGGGCTACTACCTGGTCGGCATGGGGTTCAGCTTTATCAGCAACTATGTGCTGCATAAAACCTTCACTTTCAAAAGTACCGGCTTTTACGACCGCCTGAAGGTGCTGCTGAAATAAGGTGGTCAGAGCCGCTCTACGATCACCGCAGAGGCGCCGCCGCCGCCGTTACATACCGTAGCTAGTCCGTATCTTCCGTTTTTCTGATGCAGCACGTTGATCAGCGTGGTCAGGATGCGTGCACCGGAAGCGCCAAGCGGATGGCCCAACGCTACCGCCCCGCCAAACACGTTGACGCGCGCCGGGTCCACCCCCAGCGCTTTGATATACGAAAGGGCGACCACCGAGAAGGCTTCGTTCACCTCGAAAAAATCGATATCTTCCAGCTTCATCCCCGCTTTTTTAAGAATTTTGGTCGTAGCGGCCACCGGTGAGGTGGTAAACCAGAGCGGCTCCTGCTCGGCATCGGCATACGCCACCACGCGCGCAACCGGCCGGAGATGGGCCGACTTCACCACATCCCCGCTTGCCAGCACCAACGCGGCTGCTCCGTCATTCAGCGTGGAAGCATTGGCCGCCGTCACGGTACCGTCCGCCGCGAACGCGGGCCTGAGCTGGGGAATTTTATCAAAAACAACTTTCCGGATCTCCTCGTCCTGCTCCACCGCGAGGGGCTCTCCCTTTTTCCGCGGCACGCTGAGCTTTATGATCTCGGGCAAAAACAGCCCCTTGTCGGTCGCCTCGATGCTCCTGGTATAAGAACCTATGGCATAGGCATCCTGCTCTTCCCGCGTGATGCCATACCTGACAGCGGTGCGGTCGCCGCAGACGCCCATGGCGACCCGGTCAAACGCGTCCGTCAGCCCGTCGCCTGCCAGCGCATCCACGATCTCCCCGTTGCCGTAGCCGTATCCCTGGCGGGCTTTGGGCAGATAGTAAGGCGCGTTGGTCATGCTTTCCATCCCGCCGGCCACGACGACGGAGGCGTCTCCCAGCCGGATGGACTGGCTGGCCAGCGCTACCGCTTTCATGCCCGAGGCACATACCTTGTTTACCGTCGTACTGATCACCTCATCCGGGAGACCGGCTTTTTTTACGGCCTGCTTGGCAGGAGCCTGTCCCAGGTTGGCCGAAATGACATTGCCGATGTAGGCTTCCTCCACCCTGTCCGGCCCGATTCCGCTCTTCTCCAGGGCTCCCCGGACGGCAAAGCCGCCGAGCTCAGTGGCTGAAAAAGAAGACAACACACCGTTGAAACTGCCGATAGGCGTCCGCACTGCGGAGAGAATATACACTTCCTGACTCATGATAATCTGGTATTTTTTTTACAACTGTCCCCAAAAGTAAGACATGCAGGTTAATTTTTGTGCACTTTGTAATATTATCTTAACTTTGCATTCATGAACTTATTGGTGCCGAAATCCATTATTAGTCTAGTAAATAAGTATGCCTAATAGACTTGGAGCGTTTTATGAGGTTCCAGGCGCTGAAAATGAGGTTCTTTACGAAATAGCTCCATTTTAACAAGTCCGGCGGAAGCACCTGCCAGGCTGTCCGGCAGGAGATAAATATTTGTACTATAGTGAGAAAGCAAACAAAAATTATTCGTACGCAAACTGAAAAAACTCAGTTCCGGGAGCATTCTTCGCCCCTGTACCTGACCAGCAGCTTCACTTACGGATCGGCCGAGCAGGGCAAGGCCCTTTTTGATGAAACGGAAAAAGGCAATCTCTATTCCAGGTTTTCCAACCCGACCGTACAGGAGTTTGTCGACCGTGTGTGCATTATGGAAGGATACGAAGAAGGAATCGCCACCTCTACCGGGATGGCGGCCGTCTTCGCCAGCCTGGCGGGGCTGCTCGAATCCGGCGACCACCTCATTGCCAGCCGTGCGCTCTTCGGGTCGGCCCACCAGATCATTACCCAGATCCTCAGCAAGTGGGGGATCACGCATACCTACCTGGACGCCAGCGCTACGGAAGCCGAATGGGAGGCGGCAGTACGGCCGAATACGAAAATGATCTACCTGGAAACACCGTCTAACCCCGGTCTCGAGCTCGTAGACCTCGAAATGATCGGCCGGCTTTGCAGGAAGCATCACCTGATTTTCAACGTGGACAATTGTTTTGCAACACCTGCGCTGCAAAACCCGGCAGATTACGGCGCCGACCTCGTGGTGCATTCGGCCACGAAGTTTATGGAAGGCCAGGGACGGGTGCTGGCAGGTATAGTGGTGGGCAGGAAAGACCTTATCAAGCCCATCCGCTTTTTCTGTCGTCAGACCGGTCCTTCGCTGTCTCCTTTCAATGCGTGGGTGCTGAACAAAAGCCTCGAAACCCTCGGGTTGAGAATGGACCGCCATTGCGCCAACGCGCTCCGGCTGGCGGAAGCCCTGGAAGCGCACCCGGATGTCAGAAAGGTCAATTATCCTTTTCTTCCGTCCCATCCCCAGTATGAGCTGGCCAGGACGCAGATGCGCGGCGGCGGCGGTATCCTTACCATCGAGCTGGACGGCGGGTTTGAAAGGGTAAGCCGTTTTATGAAGTCGCTCCGCATCGCCTCGCTGTCTTCCAACCTCGGCGATACGCGGACGATCATCACCAACCCGTTTACCACAACGCATTCAAAGCTGAGCCCGGAAGACAAAGCAGTGCTGGGAATCACGGAAGGACTGGTACGGATATCGGTAGGGCTGGAAGACCTCGAAGACCTGGTCGAAGATTTTTCGCAGGCGGTCACGGCTTCCGCCGCGTCGCTCGCGGAGCAATAATTGTGCATTACAATTTTAGAACAAGTGAAAAATAACCAGTTGCCCGGACCATACAGTGACCTCCCCGAACTCCTGGAAGGGAAAAACGAGGTGGACGCGCTCCGGACGCTTGCCCACCGGTTTCCGGGAGGTGTGGTGTTCTCCTCCAGCCTCGGCTATGAGGACCAGGTCATCACCGACATGATCTACACCCACGGCCTGGACATCAGGGTGTTTACCCTGGATACCGGCAGGCTTTTTGAAGAAACCTATAAAACGCTCCAGCGTACCAACCGGCGCTACGACGCCAAAATGGAAGTGTACTTCCCCAGGCAGGCTTCCATCGAGCAGCTGCTGACCGAAAAAGGACCGTACAGCTTCTATGATTCCGTGGAAAACCGGAAGGAATGCTGCTTCCT
>JBEBSO010000116.1:0-8654 GCA_040394275.1 Telluribacter sp. | reverse complement strand
GTCTTTGAGATAGCCCTCTCCCCATGACCAGCCGCTTCTCAGGAGCCTGCCGGAAACAAACCACATCAGCGGCCTGATGGCGGATGACGAAATGGCTTCTGCCGTCAGCCTGAAGACCGGGTTGTTGCTGTAGTACAGGTCGATGCCCCGGTCCATTCCCCAGGCGGCAGAAAGCGTGGTGTCCACCCTGGCCCGGAGCACGCTGCCGGGCGTAAAGAACTTCACAGCCGGCAACGGCCGCTCCGCGCCATCGACAAACTCCACCAGGGCGCTTTTGACCGGGAGCCCGAGATACCCGGACAAGTTGGAGCTGCTGCCCATGGTCACGATGGTGCCGCCTTCATCCAGGAATTTGGCCAGCTGCGGAATTGATTTTTCGGTATTCAGCTTTCCCATCCGCTTATGAAAGTGCGCCGGGATATTTTTCAGCTCGCCGGCTGTCGCTTCACCTTGGGCCGGCAGCGATGCCGGGATCGCTCCCGGGACAAAAATGATTACATCAAATTTCTCTTTCAGGTTGAGCCGGTCGATGTCGGGCGCAAAGATGACCTCGAAATCAAATTTATACTGCTCCAGTATCCATCTCAGCCATCCCGACTGCATGACCCCGCCATAACGATCCCAGAGACCTATCCTGGCCTTCTTTACCTTCTGAACATCCCGGGGAAGCTTTGTTTCCTTCTGAACGCTGATCCCGCATTCGTTTACGATCTCCTGAAGTTTTTTCTGGGCGAGCGCCGCCGGCGTCACAAAATACAAGTCGCCGTCGACCTGAGAACGGTAGACGTCTATACCCGCGCTGATCGCCCTGTTCGCGACCAGGAAGCTCTCGTTCATCCTGCACGACACCCTGCTCACACCGCCCGGGATGGCATTTTCGCTTCTGAGCGTGATCAGCTCGCCCGTCTTCAATTTTCTAAAAGGGCCCGCAAAGTCAGTCAATATCCGGTCAAACCGCACATTCATCAGGTAGGCCAGTGTCCACCCGGCAACGTCATAAGGCTGAACCGGCGGTCCGCCCGGGTACTTCAGGTCGTCGGGATGATCCTGGGGCTCAAACATATCCAGGAGGTGCGGGCGAAAAGCCTGGTCGGTTTTGACAACATAGCTTCCGGCCGGGTAGGCTTTCCCGCCGACGGAAAAACCCTCCTCTGCCTGCTGCACCACGATGCCTCCGCGGATGAGCGCGTTCAAAAACCTGACCGCCGTCGGGAAATCGGCCTGGTCCGACGGAATAATGTACCCATAGGGATCCTTATTGGCCGGATCGGACATCACCGCATCCCATTTTTTCAACCGCTTCTCGGCCCGGGCTTTCTCGTCTTCCTTTTCCCCGGTATCCGCCTTATTGACTTCCTTTATTTTCCGGGGCGACAGGGACCAGGTATCGCTGCGCCCCCGATCGATTGAATTCCTGCCCATCCGGTAAATGTTGTACAACAGTTCGTCGGCGTGGCGTGCAGCGTAGCTCAAAACGGCATAGTTCAGGGACAGGCTGTAGTCGATCGATTGCCTGAAATACCATTTCTGGGGAAGGATGGGATTGGGAGAATTGTCATTCGGGATCAGGCGTGAAGTCACCAGGGGAATTTTAGAAGGCGTGGGGCCGCCAATGATTTCCGTCAGGATACCGATCATGTTGTGAAAGTAAACCGACGTCCGCAGGCCGCCGTTCCACCAGGTCGAATATTGCGAACCGCCCCTGTGCGTGTACCCGGGTTTGCCTTCCACGTTCAGCCGGTTGTGCATCGCCGCCCCCACGGCATCCAGGCTGGAGAGCAGTATCGGGTCATAGACAAAATTATGAGGATCGCGATAGGGAGGCCCTGCGAGCACGGTGCCGGCCGGGCCGGATTGATGATGATTATAAACGATCTGCGGTATCCACTCGACAAACAGCTGCCTGCCCATGTTGCGCGATTCCTTCATATTGAACATGTAGAAATCGCGGTTGTTGTCATGGCCTATGTACTTTTGGTACAGGGAGGGAAGCCTGTCCATGGTTCTTTTCTCCGGGACGGAATCTCTCATGTACCAGTTGGAAACCAGCTCCTGCCCGTCCGGGTTTGCATGAACAAGAAGCACGATCACCTTGTCAAGAATCCGCCTGGTCTCCTCATCCTGCCGGCTGGTCAGCTGGTAGGCCGTCTCGATCAGCTGCTGCATGCCTGCGGTCTCGGTCGAATGGAGCCCGCCATCAATCCAGACCACGGCTTTCCCCTCCGCTGACAGGCGGGCCGCTTCCACACCGGGCACTTCCGCCCGCCCGAGCTTCTGCGAGATATCCTTATACCTGTCTATTTCCCTGAGATTGGCCGGGGACGTAACAATCATCATGTATTGCATCCTGCCCTCTTCGGTCGTTCCCATTTCAACCAGCCGGGCACGGTCCGATACTCCGGCGATCTTTTTGAAATAGGCTTCCGTATCGGTATAGTTGGCCAGGCAATAGTCGTCGCCGATGTTAAACCCGAAATGCTGCCGGGGCGTGGGAATTACCTGGGCGACGAGCCGGTACGACGAAACCCATAAAAACCCGATGGCAAGCGCTGTAAGAAAGTTTATCTTCATATTCATTTAATGACTTCAAATTCGGTATAGAAACTATCGATCGCGGAAGGCTGCGGCAGGTGCCGGGATCTGAAACGGATTTCTTTTGTCCTGTACAGATCGGTTATATCTGTTTTATTGACATTTTTAGGGATTAAAATCGTTTTTTCCACATTAGCCGTACTGGTGTAAATAAGCTCCGTCTCCACCAGTGTTGCGGACAAATCTTCGATCCAGAGCACCGAAACCACGCCGGCCTTGGTCTCCACTTTGCTTACCACCCGGTTCCGGATCGCATCCTGAAAATTCTGACCGTAACTTCCCGCCAGGGCCTCTACGGCCAGGGACCGGTTCCCGTTTTTGTCAAAAGTTACAAGATTCAAAATGTGATTTCCCTCGGGAATCCCTTCAATCCGTACTTTCGCAGAAAAATTATCGGACGGACCGAGTGAGTATTCCGTAGAATCAAGCCGGTCGTTCCAGTAAACCCTTACATGGGTTATGCTCGGATCGATATAGGTCCAGGAGACATCGAACCGGTTTTTCCCCGGAAACGTGACCACATTCCCGACTTTGCCCACGTAAATACGGTCTGCCGGTTTGATCAAATCCCGGTAGTAGTAGTCCATGGGCGTACAGGCTCCCGCGATCAGCCCGACGACGCAGGCTTGTACCAGGGCGGAGATCCAGCTATTATATTTTCTTTTCATCTGTTAAAAATTTAAAGAGTTCGAGAGTTCCTGGGGGGGAGTTCTTGAGTTCGAGAGTTCTAAAGTTCAAGAGTTTTAGAGTTCTAAAGTTCAGTTCAACTATTGAACTATAGAACTAAAATAACTATAAAACTATTCCGTGCCCCCTCCCCCCGGTTCATGAGTCCATGGTCAGTTGACGCGACCGCCCCAGAAAGCCATTTCCGAGATATACACGTTTTGCGCATTCCCCCAGGTTTCGGTAGTCTGGAATCGCAGGTACCGAAGTGGTGGCGAGTTGATATCGAACGTGTACTCCTCACCTTCTTCGGCCTTGGCCACATCCGCGCTGGTAACTGTCCCGAGGGCGGTGCCGGAAGGTTTAACGGACTCGAATTCACCCAGCAGCTCCCAGCTGTCCCAGCTTCCGTTCGGATTCGGATTGACGCTCCCGTACACCTTAAATCGCTTGGGGTTGGCGCCGTTATAGTACATGGTGGTAAATCCCCGCTGCCACAGCCGGAGCCGGCTCAGCTGGTAAACGGCCCATACACTCGACGGTAAAATGCTGCGGTATTCCCGAATTGAGGACGGTATAAAACGACTTGGTTTGCTCGCCGGTCACGCCGTCAAACAAATAGTACAGCCATCTTCCTTTCGGATCGGTAACACCCGTGGGGTGCCCCTGGTAGGTATCGCCCGGAAAATTGGTTTCCACGAAGCCGTCCATGTTGATCTTTTCCTCGAAAAACGGGGTAACAACGGTATAAAGCGTATCCGTATAATTGGACCACCGGTCGCGGATGGCGACCCCGAACTGGTACTCCTCCGGTTCGAAACCCCTGACGGAGAAGTTGACATTCAGGCTGTTGGTATAGTGGGTGTCTGCGGGCTTCCAGTCTCCTTCCTTTGTTTTGACGATGACCTCTATGGCCATGTCGGTCTGCCCTTCATTCAGGCACCGGACATTCAGGCCGCCAAAATCAGCCTTCACCTCCAGGGTCTTAAAAGACTCTTCGATGGGCGGGTTTAGTGGCTCCACTTTGAGCGTGATCCCCTCGGAGCGCTGCTCGTCCCGTCCTACGGCATACAATACGACATCATAGCTGCCGGCTTTCGAAAATCCCTCCAGCCTGAGCCTGTTGTTGTACTTCGAGGATTTGGCTTCTTTTTTCGTACCCTCCCGCGGGCTATACTCCGCCAGTACATACGACACGTTGTCGTCGGGGATCGTGTATTCTATTTCAGCGGCCCCATAAAAATTTTCCACCTTGTATTTGGAAATTTTTACGGGCTTCGCCCCCTCCGTAATCGCCTGGTGCCTTTCCTCGGCGCAGGCGATAAAAACAGCGCATGCCAGCACATTCAAAAAGAAAATATTTAATTTTTTCATCATCTTCTGAAGATTTGCCATTAAATTATTTTTGACGCCCCGGGTTTCGGTTACCATCCGGGGTTTTGAACCAGGTTCCTGTTCTCGATCAGGCTATTTTCGCGGATCGGGAAGAAATAGTCTTTTTGCTTAAACTCCGGTTTAAATATCACGGACTCGCGGTAGTAGGCCAGCGCCTCTTTCTGACGAATATCCCATCCTGAAACAGGCTTGTTCAATTCGGTCATGGCGGTTTTCCAGCGCTTCAGATCCCAAAAACGATGCCCTTCCATGGCCAGTTCGATCTGGCGCTCCTGCTGGATAATCTCCCGCAGCCCCTCCTTTGTCAGGTGCTTGGAAGATTTGACGGAATAGGTGGACCAGGCTTCTTCTACCCCCGGCAAGGCCGCTCTGGCCCGCACCAGGTCGATGTACTGGTAGGTTTCCGCATCGGGTCCTCCGGATTCGTTGCGCGCTTCGGCATACATAAGGTACAGATCTGAAAGCCGGATAATGGGCCAGGTATACCACACCACAGAATAGGACGAAACCTCGATGACATTTTGAAAATGGATCAGCTTTTTGGCCCAGTACCCGGTCGGGCTATGCGCATCGGCAAGCAGGACTGAAGCTGCCTGCCCTGCTTTACCTTCGATAAAGAAGGTATTGTTGTCGTCAAACCGGCCTTGTCCATACCATATTCCGCCATCAAACCCGATGCCTGCATAGAACCTGTCCTCACGGTCAAAATGCAAAGCTGCCGTGGTATAGCCCTCCTTGATATTGTACTTATCCGCTTTGGTGCCCACTTTCAGGTCAAACCTTCCGGCATAGTCCCATTCCTTGTCTTCCTCGATCGGGACGCCATTTTTGCTGTAATACAGGTTGACCAAACCTAAGGTCGGACCATAACGCCCGTTTGTCGCGCTAATACTCCTGGAAGGATCCCAGGTACGCGGAGTCAATCTCGGCTGGTTGGGCAGGCTGTTCGAGTTGGCCCATAAAATCTCCGGGTTCCACCGGTCGCACACGCTGTTCCTGATGCTCATCTGCGTAATGGTCGTATCCGTCAGCAGCTGCCCGAAGCCCGGCTGAAAATAATACAGGCGATGCCCGGCGGCATGCGCCGCCTCGATGGCCTCCCTGCACGCATCTGCGGCTTTCTTCCACTTTTCAACCTGGTAGGTCTGGTCAAAAAACGGGTTGCCCTGGCTGTCTTTAAAATTGGCATAGTCTTTGTTGCCGTTGAACAAAGGACTGGCGGCATACAGCAGGATCTGCGCCTTGATCGCCATGGCGGCGGGTGCCGTAATGCGCCCAAGCTCGGAAGCGGTATTGGAGATTTCCCGGGGAAGCAAAGGGATGGCCTCATCCAGCAGCTCCACGATATAGGCAAAGCCCTCGTCTACCGGCTGCCGTCTTATCCTGACCTCTTCCAGGCCGGAATTGATGGGTAAATTCTCTTTTATAAGCGGGATCGGGCCGTACATCCGCAACAACCAGAAATGGTAGTAGGCTTTCAGGAATTTGGCCTCTGCTTCCCAGCGCAGCTTTTCATCCGCCTGCATATCCGGAACCGAGTGGATGTTTTCCAGGAGCACATTGCAATCCCGGATCCCCTTGAACATGCCCTTACCCCCTACCAGGCCGTCCCAGTAGTTGAGCAGCGGACTGACGATCCCCTGCTCGCCCCTCGCCAGCCTGAACGCCTCGATGGTTACATAGGGATAGATCGTCCACATTTCTCCGCCCGCAAACGAAGAGGGGTCATTGGTCAGACTGCCGTGGTTGGGCAGCCAGGAATAACACGTAAACAAATATCTTTCGGCGGTATTCCGCATCGTAAACGCATTTTCAAGCGTTGCTACGTTGTCGGGTACTATATCCAGGAAGTTGGCGCAGGACCCCAGGACGGTCGCTAAGAAAGTGAGCAGCGATATCTTGATTTTTTTCATTTTTTAGAAAGCTATGTGTAGACCGGTGTTGATTACGCGCTGAATGGGATACCCCAGGCCGTTCCCGGCCATTTCAACGTCCCATAGTTTGAACCGGCTCCACGATAAGAGGTTGGTCGCATTCAGATAAACCCTTACATTGGCCAGGTGGAGCCTGGACACCATCGCCTGCGGCAGCGAGTAGCCGATTTCTACCTGCTTAAGCCTGAGGAAGGTGCCGTCACGCATGAACCAGGAGCTGACCTGCTGGTTGTTCTGATTGGAGGTTGCGCTCAGCCTCGGCCATATGGCGAACACATCGCGGTTTTCCTCAGACCAGTGACTGTCCGCATAGGCTTTCAGCAGCTGGTTCTGCAGGATGGTCTCGTCCGTAAAGGTCTCTCCCTCATAGATATACCTCGCAAATGGAGCGGTAGCCTTGGTATCAATCCAGAAAGACGACCGGGCCGATCCCTGGAAGAAAGTCGAAAAATCAAAGTTCCTGTATCCGAAGGAAAAACCGAAGCCGTAGTTTATTTCCGGAGTGGTCGGGAAACCCAGCGGCGCCTTATCCAGGTCCGTAATCTGACCGTCCCCGTTCAAATCCATGTATTTGATGTCCCCGCCGCGAACTTCGCCGAAATTCTGCACCGGCGAGTTGGCCACCTCCTCGTCGTCCACGAAAAGCCGCTCCGCGATAAATCCCCGCTGGAGTGATATCGGCTACCCGACTTTCGAAAGCCACCATTCGTTATAAGCAGGTTCTTCGTAAGACTTATAGGCATTGGTGGCATACGTAAAATTCATCAGGGATTGGAGCCAGAACCCACTCCCGAACGCATAATTGGTGTTTACGGACAAGTCTATGCCTTTCCCGATGCCTTCTCCGAGGTTGGCGGATACCGGGGCCGACAGCCCCATCGTAGTGGGTATGCTTTGCCGCGGCATCAGGATATTTTTACGATGCTCGCGAAAGAAATCCGCCATCACCTGCACCTTGTCGAAGAGGCCCACCTCGAGCGCCACGTTCGTTTTGTAGGCTGCTTCCCAGGAAATTTCAGTATTTGAGTAACGGTTGATCAGTATGCCGTTTTTGGTGTACGAACGGTCTCTTCCGAAGGTCCATGCCCGGTCGACCGCGTTCATGTCCACGTCGGACAGGTAGAAGAAACGATCTGACGAACTCCCGATGGCATCGTTTCCGACCAGTCCGTAGGTACCCCTGATACGGAAGCTGGAAAATGTCTTCTTAAGCGGGTCCCAGAATTTTTCGTTGGAATCCGTCCATGCTATACCTGCAGAAGGAAAGAACCCGAACCTGTTGCTTTCATGAAACCGCTCGGAGCCGTTGTACCCGAAGTTGAATTCGATGTGGTAGCGGTTGTCATACCCATAAGTCGCGCGGCCCGACAGCCCCAGGTTCCGGAAGGCCAGCGACTCCTGCAGGCTTCCGGAATTGCCGTCCAGCCGGTTTCTCAGGATGTATACCAGCAGCCCGCTTACCGAATGCCGGTCGTTGATCACGCGGTTGTAATTGAGGGCCGACTCCATGTAAAATACGGAGCTGACGGTTTTTGTACCTTCATTGTAGTCCAGGTACTCCCTGCCGTCGTTCTCGTTGATGAGGTCGAGACGGTATCCACCGGTCGAGGCATTCGGGGCCAGGCGATAATAGAACGGCACATACTGCCGGCTGATATCGAAATATGAGTTCCTGGTGGTATTTGCCATGGTACGGAAGGAAAGCCCGGGCGTAACCATCGACAAATTCTGCCGGAGCTCCAGCTGGGCCAGCATCATTGACCTGGAATACTCGCGATATCCCTTCACCATATCTGCATACGGGTTCAGGTACCCGCCGCGGTCGTAGTTTCCGAACATCACATGCCGCACAAACTTATACTCTTCTCCAGGCGGATAGTAAGCCGGGAAAAGCACGGGATTTGACCGCATAATGTCCCTGTACACCTTGGTGCCGCCGCCGATGGGCCCGGTGTAGTCGTCGAAAGAGCCGTTCAGCCTGACGAGCAATTCCGTCGCCTTTGTCAGGTTGATGTTGACATTACCGCGGAGCGTATAGGTTTTCAAATCGATGTTGTTATTGAAATT
>JBEBSO010000115.1:0-8683 GCA_040394275.1 Telluribacter sp. | reverse complement strand
TAAAAAGCGCCGGCCGTTCGTTCGAACGGCCGGCGCCACCTTAATTGCATTTCACAGGGGGCCGGAACACCTCCGGCTACAGCGGTCTTAAGACAGGCGCTGTATTTTCCTGACTGCTTCCGCAAATGATTCGATATCTTCTTTCGTTCCCAGCATCGCATTCTGCAGGATCCATACCGCCTCCTCACAGGCAGCTTCCGATACCGGGCATTGCACCTGTTTGTAATCCACCGAAGCAGGAATCGCATAGTTCATGAAGTTGGCCTGCTGGTACAAAGGCTGCTTATAGAGCGGATGCGGGTACCCTGCAAGCGAAGGCACTCCTTCCGCCATCAGCCGGCTCGCAAAATCGCCTTTTGACAGCCCGTTAAATTTGCTCTTGTCATACTTAAATATGTAGACATGGTAGCAATGGAGCGTCTCTCCATGTCCCCGCGTCAGTGGGGAGATCCCGTCGATTTCGGAAAGCAGCTGGTTGAGGTACAGCCCGTTTTCGTTGCGTGTCCGCGTCTGGGCTTCCAGCTTTGTGAGCTGCTGAAGCAGCAGGGCCGCCTGCATTTGCGTAATCCGGTAGTTCAGGCCGGGATTAAAGTGGTCATACCATTGCCCTCCGGGAAGCCTGCCTACGTTCCGAAGCGAAGCGATCATGGTATACAGCTTCTCGTCGTTCGTAATGACAATCCCTCCCTCGCCGGAAGTCAGGTTTTTGGAAGACTGGAAGCTGAAGCTGCCTACGTCACCGATAGATCCGAGCTTACGGCCCTTATATTCTGCTCCGTGCGCATGCGCGGCATCTTCCAGCACCCTCAGGTTGTGGCGCCTGGCAATATCCATGATGGCATCCATGTCACACGCCTGTCCGCCGAAATGAACCGGGATAATGGCCCGCGTGCGGGGAGTAATGGCTTTCTCCACTGCGACCGGGTCCAGGTTATACGTATCCGGGGAAATGTCTACGAATACAGGTACCGCATTGCATTCGATCACGGCAGAAGCCGTCGAGATAAAAGTATACGGAGGAATGATCACCTCATCGCCCGGTTTCAGCCCGAAAGACATCAGGCTGAGGCGAAGTGAGATGGACCCGTTGACGCAGGTAACGGCATATTTGGTGCCGCAATACTCCGCAAATTCCTTTTCAAAACGGCCTACCTCGTCGCCGCAGTTGGGATTTCCCCACTTGCCGCTTCTCACGATCTCCGCTACCGCCTCCACTTCCTTATCATCGAATATAGGCCATGGGAAAGTCTTATTTACTGTTTTTTCTCCGCCGTTTATTGCCAGTTGCATAGTTAAAATAGGGGTTGTCAGATTGATAATGCTTAACTTCAAAAATGCTGCCGCACAAACATCTTCGCCTGACCGGGAGGATGCTTCGGCAACGAGGGCTCTAAGATAAGGATATTTCATGAAATGAGCATACGCGGTAACGCATACAAACAGGCAATGAACAAAAAACGGGCACCAGCTCCTGTGCTTTGTGTTTTGGAGGCAGCGGGGATTCCGCTGCGGGTCCATCCACCGGGCGAGCGCCATTTTCTCACCGGGAATGGCCCAAATGCCCTGACAGGTAGTATATTATAAACCATGTAAACCGTCATTACCTTTATTGTCAAACTCAACCTCTCAAACCCGATGTCAAAATCCTTTTACCTCAACTTGCTGATTGCCGGGATGTCGCTCGGCACCGCCTGGGCTATCCGCGGCCAGTTCGGGCATGTCCAGGGCGCTACCTGGGCCGGAGCCATTGGCACCCTGTCCATCATCCTGCTTTCCCGGCGCCGGGACTGGTACAACAAGGCGTTGCAGGCTACACTTGCCGGAGCAATAGGGTGGGGCATCGGGGGCGTGATCAGCTATGGAAAAATAGTCGGCTACGGCCGGGGCACGGACTTCGGAAACGTATACTATGGACGGTCCATGCTTTTTATAGCCGGCGCGCTGTATGGATTTATCGGCGGAGGCCTTTTCGGCCTGGTATTGTCTGACAACGAAAAAAAGCCGGTAAAATGGAACCGGCTGCTGCCCGAGCTGCTGTTTGGCGCCATAGTCGCCTACTACTTTTTTATCGAGGAGTTTGACTGGAAAATGACGCCCCCCAGATCCGAAATGTGGGCGGCCTGTGCAGGAGCAGCCATGTTTCTTGCCTGGTTTATGAACCGGAAAGGGTATACTTCCGCCATGCGCGTCGCCATTTTCTCGGCTTTTGGCGGTGGGTTCGGCTTTGCTTTCGGCAATTTCCTCCAGGTGATGGGATCCGTGTCAGGGATACATTTTAATTTCTGGAATGTAATGGAATATTCCATCGGCTTTTTCGGAGGCATCGGCATGGCTTACGGCACATTCACTTCTTCATGGAAAGAAAGCGATACGCCGGTACGCAAAAACCAGCTCCTTTTTCCTCTCTTTATGCTTTCGCTGGCGGTGCCGTTTATCGTCTGGCAGCAGACATTCGAAATGGAGAAGCTGGAGAAAAACTATGCCAATGCGCTGGGAGGGGACCCCGGCAGCTGGCCTGCCTATATCATGTGGGCGGCACTTCTCAGCATTATCGCTTCCGGGATCTTCCTGTTCAGGCAGTTTATCAGCAAACCGTCGCTGTCCGGGCAGATAGAAGCGAAACAGCTGAACTTATTGTTTTTTACGCTTTTCGGCCTGTATGTGCTCCAGAGCCTGTTTATTACGGGCGCCATCTGCAGTATCTACCGGGTGGAGCAATACCTGTACCTGGCCAATTATGCCGCTATTTTCTTCCTGTTAAAAAGAGCCATCCCGGACTTCCGGGATTACGGGTTGTCTTATAAGGATTACGCCATGAACCTGTTCTGGCTGGCGGTATTTATTGCGCTGCTGACCGTCGTTGCCATCAGCTCGCACGGGGAACTGGGCGGAGCGCAGGTGCGCTTCCCTTAGCCGCCGGCAGCAGGGTATTTATTTTACGATTATCAGCTGATCGAATACGACGCCGGCGCTGTCCAGCGAGCGGTATGTCATGGTATTGCCGTCGATGGAAATGTGCTGGTACAAGGGCCCGCTCTTTCTCCGGATCACCGCATAGTCTTCGTCAGGCCACTCCTCATGTTCGGCAGGGATGCTTATGGAAACGGTATATATGGTACCCTGCGCCGGGTCCGGCACGGGCTTTTCATTATACATAGGCCTGGTTCTCATATAATAATGCACGTGGCCTCCCATCACCATGTCCACATGATACCTGTCAAACAGGCTGCACCATTTTTTACGGATTTCGGCATAATCTTCTTCAAAGTTATAAGGGGGAAAGTGGAACATGACGAATTTCCATTTTTCTCCCGATCCGGAAAGCTGCTTCTCTATCCAGGCGGTCTGGTTATCGAGTGGCAGGGTCGCGTCAATCATCAGGAAAAGCGCATTTTTGTATTTGTAGGCATAGGTCATTTCGGAAGGATTCTCCGCCGGTCCGTTTTCCGGCAGGCTGAACATCTCCTTGTACATCCAGGCGCCAAGCCCGTCCTGGCTGTCGTGGTTGCCCGGAACCGGCATCAGCGGCTTATAGGCAAATACATTCCCAGCGTGGTGAAACAGCTTGTCCCAGTCATCACGGTTCAGGCCGGTCGTAACCAGGTCTCCTGCAATCTGATAAAATGCGATTTCGGGATGTCTCTGTAACGTCTTCCGGGCCATATTCCCGAAATGGGGCGAGAAATGCGTGTCCCCGAACCAGATAAACGAGAAAGCACCCGGTCCCCGGCTTTGCGTACGGAAAGCAGCAGGCGCAGACCAGGCTCCTCCTTCGGCGCCCACCCGGTAATGATAGGTGGCACCGGGCTTTAATCCTGTGAGCCTGGCCGTGAATCGATGAATATACCGGTCGTTGCGGAGAAGCCGGTCTTCCATAAGAAACGGATCGGCCCCGGTCGTCAGCGTATCGTGGTCACCCTCCAGCCAATATTTTACCTGGCCTGCTTTTACCGAAGGGGCGGTCCGCCATTGTATATCTATGCTTGTTTCGGGACTTCCGCTCCAGGTCAGCAAAACCTGGTCGGGATCCCCGGACGAAGGGGTATCCGTCTGCCTGAAAGCTTTGATCAAATGGGCCTCCCTTGCCCTCCCCCTGACGGTGGTAAACAGGATCTGCCCCTTCAGCTCATCGGGGACTTCCGTCAGCCGGAGCTCGTCCCAGTCGTGGTAGGTAAATGTACCGGTATCGCATGTTTCGAAATGCTGACCGGCCGGGTACACATTGGTGATCTCCAGCGCTTCCGGCCGGGTTCCTTTCGGCGCCACCGTAATAAAATAGACCGGGCGGTGCTTGTCAAAACCGTTTATCCCCAGCTGCACTTTCCCGGCTTTGAAATCCTTTTGCCATACTTCGTAGGTATACTGCTCATTTTTTACAAGCTTTCCGGTCTTCACAAAACCGCTTTCTTCCAGCCAGAAAGGGATCGCCTCCTGCTTTTCGTGCCGCATTAAAGAAACGGTGACAGGCACGTTCACGTCAAAATGCCAAAACCGTGTCGCCAGCACATGCTTCTCCTCATCCGTCAGGAAATGCTGCACAAATGCCTCGGAAATGGTATCCAGCTGCGCGGGCGTAAGCTGTTCATACAACCGGGTGACCACGCCGTCCATTACCTCCTTAACAGTCCGCGCGGGTTCGTCATTTCTGGCCACCTTACAGGAAACGAGCACAAACAGGAAAAAGCACATCAGCCGGCCGGTCCGGGCCAATTCAGATCTTGTCATACAAATACGGGTAAAAAATGCTGTCATACTGTTTTTTCAAAATCGCCGTCCAACACAAAAGTTAAAGGTGGGGATTCCCCCACCTCTAAGCAAGAAAACACAATCCAACTAAAGATATTCGTTACTGTAAAAGCCATAAAAAATAATTCGGGGCTGAGGCGGACATCATAACACTATGGATCATATACGCCGGTGCGTCACCTCTTCAGAGCCCCGGGGCTTCCGGATCGGGCCGCCCGGTGGCCGGCCCGGCGCTTCACTTTGCAGCCGCCCTGAAAAACCACAGGCGGTCACCGGGTGCCGGCTTTTTTCTCAAAACCGTCCGGAGTCACTCCGTTGCAGACCTTCTCCTTCTCCTCAACAAGCTGATCAAAATATTGCTTCAGCACACTGCTGTATTCATCTGCCGTAATCTGGCTGTTTAATCCACATAGCACCTCGTCGAGCTCTTGCCCCGATAATTTGTTGCCTAAGAGGCCTATAATTAGATATCTGGCACGAGACTGATCCATAAGCCTCCCTGGTTGATTAACTGCATATAATACACAGAGTTCAAATAAAGAGACTATCTGCTTTTGCTTTTTTTATCACATCCGGTATTTCCGAAAAAGAAAGCTGCATGCCGGCTCCGGCATGCAGCATAAAGCAAAACATCAGGTATGAATCTAGTCGACGAATACAGATTTGGTGTCGCTGACAAACATCCGGGTACTGGTGGTGTAGTCTCCCCCGTTGGGATCCTTGTATTTGAGGTCAAGATAGAAAGCCCGGTAGCCGGAAGCTGGGAAAGCCTCTTTTACCGACACTTTGGACTTCCCGGAAATTCCCAGCTTCCGGCTGCTCCACTTGTCGTCCCGGAAATCCTTGTCCCTGGAGTCTGCGCTCCACAGTATGGCATCCACCAGCAGGTCTGAAGTAGCGCCGACAGTCAGTTCTATGCCTTTTTTGGATGGCTTCACTTTCCAGGTACACTCAGGGTAGGCCTTATTCTGAAGCGTATTCCCCAGAAATGCACCCAATGCTTCCATGGCCTGGGCACCGCCTCCCAAATCGTGCCCTGCATTGGGGACATAATGAATCAGGTTCTTTCCGGGAATATCCTTGTAATAATTTTTGATGTTGTCCACCACCCAGTATTCATCATTGGTACCCATAAATATCATTTTGGGCATGACCAGGTTTTTTCGGTAAGAGTAGGGATCCACCATCGTTGTGATCTCCTTACCATCTGTTGTTTCCGCCGATTGCGGAATTCCCAGCTTGACATAGTCCTCGATCTGGATGCTGTAGTCTCCCCAGGTCCTGATCTGGTAATCGAGGCTTACCGGCATATTGAGGATATCGATGACCATCGGCGCAATGGCAACCACCCTCTTGTCCCGGATAGAGCCGGTCAGCCAGGTGGTCCATCCTCTTTTGGATGCGCCCGATACCACAAACCTGTTTACCTCAAAATTCAGCTTCTGCTTTGAAAATTCCTGTACCGCATCCATGGCTTTCACCGCGCTTTTTACCATCGGGAACAGCAGCGGCCAGCTGTAATCCTTGTCTTTTTTGAAATTGTGGAGCGTATACGAAATCAGGGCATCCTCGGTCAGGTCGCCGTAGAGCGGCTGATTGGGAACCTGCTTCACCAGCGCAACCACCGCCTTGTTCTTCCTGGCGATATCACTCAGCGCCTTCAGCAGGCGATCGTCTTTTTTATTGCTCCAGTTGGGCATTTCATCTTTATTGGACCCGCCGGTCACAAACAGCAAGGCGCCGTCATACTGCTTCCGGTCCGGCGAGATGACCACCAGCTGGTGCCTCCAGGTAATATTTCTCCATGTCTGGGAAGTAAGCAGAAGACTGGTTACCGTAACATCCCCATCCTTATACGTATTTTTTTCCTCCCATTTGTAAGCATTGTCACCATTGGACAGGTAGCGCTGAAGCGCGTTTTCCGGTGTAACAGGCTGTGCCAGGCCACCCAGGGCGATTACGGAGAGCAAAAGGACTAAGAAACAATTTTTAATCATTTTCATTGACTACTTCGATTGACTGAATTAAACTATTTAAGATCCGGCTTCGGGCTTTCCGATACCAGTTGCAAAGCTTGCTCTATATAAATCTCGCCTGTCATTTCACCCAGGCTGGTTCTGCTGATGTATTCGTAGCGCTTAAAGCTATTGAAGTCCACTTTGGTAAGCATATACCCGAATGCGTCGTTGGTGAGCCCGAAAAGAAAGGGAGTTTTCGTATTCATCTTCCGTTTCAGGTAGTACCCTATATTGGGCAACGCCTCCCCGGGTATGGTCAGGACCTGGGCCGGGCCGATATTGACCAGGTTTACCTGTGTGGTCACGTTTTCCGTAGAAGCTCCCGTACGGCCGCTTACCGGCGAGTTTTTCAGGATATAACGCATCATTTCGGAGTCGACGGGGAAGGTTACCCGGCGGGCGGTGCAAAACAGGGAGGGATTTACCAGTGCCTCAGCACCTGAGACGATCCGCAGGGCTTCGTCCGCAAGCAGCTCTCCGATGCGGGCGCATTCCTTATAATCACCCGCTTCTCCGCTTTCGGGACGCCGGTTGTCGGCGGTTACCATTCCTCCCTGTGCCCCGTTCATAAAAAGGGCTACCCCTCCGGCCTTCGACTCTATCCGGTCATACAACGGGCCGCAAAGATCGGGGCTCAGTATACCCCGTCCCGAACCGATGATCTCGGGGTGCACGGCATAGTTGACCAGGGTAGCAATATTTTTACCTGCATCAGGTCCGGAAGAGGCGACGGCCTGTATGACTCCGCAACGGGGATCATAGAGATGTTCGGCGTAGTAGTTATAGGCAATCCGGCCTTTGGCCTCCCCGACGGCTACTTTAAGGCGGGCCGGCTGCAGCTTTTCCACTGCCTCATTCACTGCCTCAGCAATCAGCTCCGTACATCTCCGGAGGTAAGCCAGGTCTGCATTGGATTTCCCCTTTTCATCCGGGAAGCCGTAGGCGTCAGGTGCGCTGTGCGTGTGCGTGGCGCCGATGAGCACGTTCTCCGGTTTTATCCCCTTGATTAAGGCCCGGGATTTGTCTCCCAGGGCCGACGGCCACCCGATATTGTCCACACCCACGATGGCGATGCGCGTGCCGCCCTGCTCCAGTACGAGCGCGCGGGCAAACAGGTCGCCCTTTTTTTGGTTGACGGGCTTAGGCGTACCTATTCCCCCGGAAACAGGCAGCAGCGGATCCGGTGTGATCACCCTTACCGCAGCCCCTGCGCGGAATTCCTGCGCATGGATCACGCCTCCGCAAAAGAACACGAAGAGCCAAATTAAAGAAGCTGCTGCTTTCTCCCTGATCGTATACATTTCAAATAGGAATAAAAAACAAAATGCCAAAATTAAAGGCACCGGATTCTGCTTCCGGCACCTTTAACATCTGGTTCGTAATGCTTACCAGGGCTTGTTCGTGGTTTGTGACACCCAGGGCTTTGACCAGGCGCTGTTTTTGCCGTCAATCTCCGAATTGGTTGTCGCTTCGAGCCGGTCGATGGCTGCATCGGCATTGACCTTGTTCAGGTTCCTGGAATCCAGGTTGTAGTAGAAACGGATCGGCACCACCTTCCGGGGCGACATCTGCCCGACTTTCAGCTCGGGGTACCCCGTTCTGCGGAAATCGAACCAGGCCTCGGTCGAATTTGTCCAGCCGGATATCCATTTCTGCTCGATCAGCTGCTTCTGCGTCCCGTCGTAAGCCACACCGGGCTGTGCCAGGTAGGCTGCGGCGCTGCTTCCGATCTTCCAGGTCTCGAAAGAAGCCTTTATAGCCGCCTCATAGTTGTCTTTGGCCGTTCCGCCGACATTCCATCCTTTCTGCGCGGCTTCAGCCAGTATGAATAATACTTCTGAAGCAGGCAACAGGCGCGCACGCAACAGGTCTCCTTTTCTCTCCTTGTATATGTTGTTCAGCCACGAAACATGGGGATT
>JBEBSO010000114.1:0-8809 GCA_040394275.1 Telluribacter sp. | reverse complement strand
GAAAAGTTTAACGAGTCCAACTATAGAACACCAGGTTCAACAGTTCATTAATTTATTGTCTGTTTATCGCCTTTTTGTATGCGTGCCCGCTTATGCTCATTTCTTCAATTGGTTATTGTTAAAGTAATTGACCTGGATGGCCGACTGGTTGAACTGGTTGAGCGCTTCCAGGTAATTTTGTCTTATGCCTACTGCCTGCGCCAGGAACTGGCTCAGCTCCGCAAAGCCGATTTCGCCGGTCTTGTAGCTTAGTGTAGCAGCCAAAATCATTTCTTCAGCCTGTTTCAGGCCCGAAGTTTCGTAAAAAGTAAGCAGGGAAAGGTTTTTTTCCATTTCCGAAACCATCGATGCCCGCCGGCTCTGAAGCAGCCGGTCCTGGTATTCCATCGCTTTTTCCTGTGCCTGAACTTCCGCGGCGGCGGCGCGCACCTTGTTCCTGTAAGCGCCAGTACCCAGCAGCGGAAAGGCCGCGGTCACCGAAAAACCGGTGAACGGATTTTCTGCTCCCCAAAGACGCTGGCTAAATATCCTGCCGGATAGCTCAGGTCTGTTTGCATTCTTCTGAACCGCTACATTGGCCGAAGCGATCTCCACATTTTGTTGCAGCAGATCCATCAGCGGGTGGCTTCCTGCATTTCCGGCCGCCGGCACCTCTACTTTTTCCAGGGGCCGGTCCACCGGGAACAGCCACTCGTTCCGGTTCAGCAGCAGCATCAGCTGCTGCTGCTGTATCTTCATGTCCTTCAGGTTCTGCCCGGAAAAGGCCCTGCCTTCGCTCCGCCGGGTTACGGCGGCGATCTGATCCAGCTTCGCCACCTCCCCGGCACGCAGACGAAGGCCGGCGATTTTTTCCATTTCAGCATATATGCTGTCAAGCCGTCCGAACAGGGCCTGCTTGTCCTGCAGATACCACAGCTGGTAGTAGGTGGCGAGCACATCCCGGCGAATCGCGGCGTGCAGCACCTCTTTATTGAGCTCCGCGTATCTCAGCTGCGCCTCCAGGTAGTTCTTCCGCGCAGCGTATAAACCGGGCCAGGCCAGGCTTTGGGACACGCCTATCTTGAGTATGCCCGCTTTGTCAGACGGCCGCACATCTTCGTTTTCCGCGAAAAATCCCGTTTTCGGTATTTCCCCGGCTGCCCGTACGCCATACCCTGCCGCCCTGATTTCTGCCTCGTTCACGTCCAGCTGCAGATTTTGCTTCCATGCGACTTCAACCGCATCTTCAACGGCTATCCTCTGCTGCGCCCCTGCCGACGGGACACCCATCCATCCCAGCAGCAAAACAATGCCGGCCAGCTTTACCGTAAGGTTTCTTCCTGATACCCTCTTCACACCGAAAAGAATATACAGGAGCGGCAAAACAAAAAGGGTAAGAAGCGTAGCCGTCACCAGTCCGCCGATCACGACCGTGGCCAGCGGCTTCTGGACTTCAGCTCCCGCACCGGTACTGATGGCCATCGGCAAAAAACCCAGGGAAGCGACAGTGGCTGTCATCAGGACAGGCCGCAGCCGGATCACTGTCCCCTCCCGCACCCGCTGCAGCACATCGGCGATTCCCTCCTTCTCCAACTGGTTAAAAGTGCCGATCAGCACAATGCCGTTGAGTACGGCCACCCCGAACAGGGCGATAAACCCGACACCTGCGCTGATGCTGAAAGGCATATCCCGAAGCATCAGGGCAAATACCCCGCCTATGGCGCTCATGGGAATGGCCGTAAAAATCAGGAGAGCCTGCCTGAACGAATAAAAGGTCAGGTACAAAAGCAGGAAAATAAGCAGCAGGGACAGCGGTACCGCGATCATCAGCCTGCCGCTCGCTTCCCGGAGATTCTCAAATTGTCCGCCGTATGTAAAATAGTAACCGGTGGGAAGCCTGACCGTCTGCGCAAGCCCCCCCCGGATGTCCTCCACCACGCTCTGCACATCCCTTCCGGACACATTAAAGCCGATCACAATCCGTCGTTTCCCGGCTTCCCGGCTGATCTGCGCCGGCCCAAGCCTGTAGTCAACCACCGCGACCTGGGAAAGAGGCACCTGTATTCCCGTATTCGTCGGGATCATGAGATTACGGACATCCGCTATGCTGCCCCGGTGGGCACTGTCCAGCCGTACGACCAGGTCAAAGCGCCTTTCATTCTCATAGACCTGCCCTGTGACCTTTCCGGCGAACGCGGTGCTTACGACATCGTTGACGTCTTCAATGGTCAGCCCGTAGCCGGCAATGCGCGTGCGGTCGTATTCGATATTGATCTGGGGCAATCCGACGACCCTTTCTATCTGGGGAGATGTGGCCCCGCGCACCTGCCGGACAATCCCTGCGACCTTCTCCGCATACACCGAAAGCGTATCCAGGTTTTCACCAAATATCTTCACCGCGACATCCTGCCTGATGCCGGTCATCAGCTCGTTGAAACGCATCTGGATGGGCTGGTTTTTTTCGAAGAATACCCCCGGGATCACTTCCAGCCTTTCCATCATGGCATCTGCGAGTTCCGTATACGACCTGCGGGATTTCCATTCCTTCTGCGGCTTCAGCACGACCATCAGATCCGTCGCCTCGGGAGGCATCGGGTCAGTAGGCACTTCGGCGGCTCCGGTTTTACCTACCACCATTCTGACCTCATCGAATTGCCTGATAACGCGGGAAGCCTGCATGGACGTTTCGATACTCTGGCTCAGCGAGCTTCCCTGCGGCAAAATGCAGTGAAAGGCATAGTCTCCTTCCTGCAATTGCGGGATAAACTCCCCGCCCATGCCCCGGAAAAGGTACAGGGCCAATGCAAAAAGCCCGGTAGCCAAACCCACGACTGCATATTTCCACCGGATGGCTTTCTGAAGCAAAGGCTGGTATACGGCCTGCAGCCCGGTCATCAGCCTGTCGCTGAATGTCGGGCCTGCAGCAGGTTTCCCCGACAAAAACAGGGCGCACATCATAGGGATATAGGTCAGCGAGAGGATAAGCGCCCCAAAAATGGCAAACCCGACGGTCTGTGCCATCGGTCTGAACATCTTTCCCTCCACGCCGGCAAGTGAAAGGATCGGAAGGTAAACAACCAGTATAATGATCTCACCGAAAGCGGCCGAGGTACGGATCCTGGAAGCCGCCTGCAGTACCTCCTCATCCATTTGCTGACGGGTGAGCCGCACGGCCGACTTGCGGAGTCCCAGGTGATGCATCGTCGCCTCCACCACGATCACGGCGCCGTCGACTATCAGGCCAAAATCAATGGCCCCCAGGCTCATCAGGTTGGCGCTCACTCCAAACACGTTCATCATGCCCAGCGCAAAAAGCATAGCAAGGGGGATGGCCGATGCGACAATGAGGCCGGCCCTCAGGTTCCCCAGAAACACCACCAGCACGAAAATGACGATCAGCGCGCCCTCTATAAGGTTCCTTTCCACCGTCCCCATCGCCCGGTCAACGAGATCCGTCCGGTCCAGGTAGGGCTCAATCGTGATGTCTTCCGGCAGGGAAGCCTGTATGGTGGGCAGTTTCTCTTTGATCCGCTGCACCACTTCATGGCTGTTCTCGCCCTTCAGCATCATCACCACTCCGCCGACGGCATCCACCTCCCCGTTGTAGGTCAGCGCGCCATACCTCACAGCGTGCCCGAACCTTACTTCCGCCACATCGCTGACATATATGGGCACATTCCCCGCAGTCTTCACAACAATCCTCCTGACGTCATCAAGGGATTTCACCAGGCCGATTCCCCGTATAAAATACGCGTTGGGCTTTTTGTCTATATAAGCCCCGCCGGTATTCTGGTTATTTTTCTGCAACGCCCGGAAAATATCCGGGATGCTTACTCCCATGGCCCTCAGCCGGTCGGGGTTGACGGCCACTTCGTATTGCTTCAGCTCGCCGCCGAAGCTGTTTACTTCCGCGACACCCGGCGTACCATACAGTTGCCGCGCCACGATCCAGTCCTGCATCACGCGGAGGTCGCTGGCGTTGTATTTTGCCTCGCTGCCTTTGGCGGGATGAATGATATACTGATACACCTCCCCCAGGCCGGTGCTTACAGGCGCCAGCTCCGGGGAGCCGATTCCGGGAGGGATCTTTTCCACCGCTTCCCGGAGCCTTTCAACGATCAGCTGCCGCGCGAAATAAATGTCTACCCCTTCCTCGAAAACGACGGTGACCACAGACAGGCCGAAACGGGATATGCTGCGGATCTCGTCCAGTTTCGGCACGTTGGCCATGCTCTGCTCGATAGGAAAAGTAACGAGCTGCTCTACCTCCTGGCCGGCCAGCGTAGGACAGGCCGTAAATATCTGCACCTGGTTATTGGTAATATCGGGTACAGCATCGACCGGAAGCCTGACCGCACTCCAGGCTCCCCAAACGATCAGCAACAAAGTCATGAGCCCCACAATGACTTTATTGCGTATACTAAATTCTATAACACGGTCCAGCACAGTAAATCAAAATATGTTTAAAATATCACGAAAGAAGCAGCCCTCCCCGGGAGAGCATAAGGTAATGAAACAGCAAACGCCGCCGGAAATACGTTTATCGCGCCACGAAATCCGCTACCAGGCCCGCCCTCCTTTGCAAAAGAGGCGCAGGTCCGCCGGGATATGTTTGGCGATTACGTAAATCAGGCGACAGACCTGGGCGGCTGCCAGATGCTTCCGGAGTAGGCCGAAAAGAAGGGAAAATCTCTCCGGGCCATCCTGGCCGGAGAGAAATAAGTAACCGGGGCCTCAAGACCCGGTACATAAAGATGGAAGATGGTCACAGAAACGCCGCAGCAGGCACACTGGCAAAACGGCGTGCAGTGGTCGTCGCTGTCCTCGCTGTGGTCATGCTCCGCCTGCCCGGCAGAAGCCGCCGGCTCCCCGCAGAGATTCAACCCGTCACTGCAAGGCACCAGAAAAAGCGCCGAGAAGTACACCAGTAATATGATTGCCATCCCTTTCATTGCTCGGAGATCCTGAAAAATGCCAGGCTTAGTTCCGCAAATATAAGTCCCGGCGCCTGCAATCGTATTGCATATTGCCGGGACGATTTCTTTTTCCTATTTTTAGGCCCGTTCTACCTAACCTGAATCCTGTCCTTTTATGCCTTCAACCCCGCAAAAGCCCGCAACCACGTTAAAAAAAGTACTCAAACCTATTCACATCTGGGCCATCGCAGTCGGCCTGGTGATTTCCGGCGATTATTTCGGATGGAATTACGGATGGTCGACCGCCGGCACGATCGGGTTCCTGATATCGACGCTTGTCATTACGGTCATGTATGTGACCTTTATTTTCAGCTTTACTGAGCTCACCACCATGATCCCTCATGCAGGCGGGCCTTTCGCCTATGCCAGGGAAGCGCTCGGAAGCAGCTGGGGCTTTGCAGCAGGGTTTGCCACGCTGGTGGAGTTTCTGCTGGCGCCCCCGGCCATATCGCTTGCGTTGGGAAGCTACGCGCATTTCCTGCACCCGGAGCTGCCGGTCATCGGCACCGCGATCGCCTGCTACTTTATTTTCACGGCCATCAACCTGCTGGGCATCCGGGAGTCTGCTATTTTTACCCTGTTCATTACGATCCTGGCAGTGGCAGAGCTGCTCCTTTTTATGGGAATTGTCTCGCCGCATTTCAAGACAGAGAATTTCACGGCAAACGCGCTGCCCCTGAACTGGGGCGGTATTTTTGCTTCGATCCCGTTCGCCATCTGGTTTTACCTGGCTATCGAGGGGGTCGCCATGGTGGCGGAAGAAGTCGAAAACCCCCAAAAGAATATTCCGAAAGGTTATCTCTTCGGCATCGGCACCCTGGTGGCGCTGGCATTGGGCGTGATGATCTTTACCGGGGGAATCGCCGACTGGCGCACGCTCAGCACCATCGACTATCCGCTGCCGGAGGCCATTGGCCTGGTGCTGGGAAAAGACAACCAGTGGACCAAGCTCTTCGCCAGCATCGGCCTTTTCGGCCTGATTGCCTCCTTTCACAGCATTATCCTGGGGTATTCGCGGGAAATTTTCGCAATGGCCCGTGGCGGGTACCTGCCCGCTTTTCTGGCGGCAGTTCACCCGCGCTTCAAGACTCCCCACTGGGCGCTAATCATGGGCGCCATCGTCGGGATCGTGTTTCTGCTCACAGGCACTACAGCCCAGGTGATTACCCTGTCGGCCATCGGTGCGGTCACCATGTATATCATCAGCATGATCAGCCTGCTGGTGCTGCGCAAGCGTAAACCGATGATGGAAAGGCCATTCAAAACACCTTTCTATCCTTTTTTTCCTTGCCTCGCGCTGGGCCTGTCGGGCCTGTCCCTGCTTGCCATCGCCTGGTACAACCCCTGGGAAACGTTCTTTTTCTTTGTTGCGATGTTCGGCCTGCTGCTGGTTTTCCGGCAAAAGGGCAGCCTGGAAAAAGGCGAGTAGCCGGCACACCGGCGGCATTCTTCCGGCAGCTTTTACAATAATTTTACGGTTCCGGTCGTCCTGGTACAAAGGGACGACTTATACCTTCCACATGCCGTTTAGGCTCTCCCTGAACAAACTATGAATGATTTACACAACTGGCTGGAAAAAATAATTCATCAGGCCGGCATCGGATTGGCCGGCGCGCCCTATCTCCGCTCAGGCCTCCTGGCTATCGCTTCAGGGCTCGCCTGCCTGCTGGCTTACCAGGTGACCCGGCGATACCTCGTCAGGGTTATTTATGCATTGGTGCGAAAAACCTCCTTCAGATGGGACGACCAGCTGGCGGAACAAAACGCGCTCAAAAACCTGGCGCACGTCGTCCCGGCCCTGCTGCTGAAAATGCTCATACCCGTCCTGTTCCGCGAACCGGACACACTCTACCATCTCGCCGACAAGCTGGCCAACTGCTATCTCACCATCGCGGTGATGGTCGTACTGACCTCGCTGATCAAAGTCATCGAATCCGTCCTGGTCAGGACCGAGCTGTTCATCGAAAAACCGATTTCCAGCTATTTCCAGATCCTGAGAATCGTCATTTACATTTTTACCGGTATCCTGGTCCTGTCGGAAATAATGGGCAAATCGCCCGTGTACCTGCTGAGCGCATTCGGCGCCATGACGGCCATCCTGCTTCTTATTTTTAAGGACACCATCATGGGGCTGGTGGCCAGCGTCCAGATCTCCGCCAACGGCATGGTCAAAGTCGGCGATTGGGTCGAAATGCCCAAATTCAATGCAGACGGCGACGTGATCGCCATCAATCTGTATACCGTCAAAATCCGGAACTGGGACAAGACCATCACTACCGTACCGACTTATTTTTTCATTACCGACAGCTTCAAAAACTGGAGGGGCATGCAGGAAAGCGGCGGACGACGGATCAAGCGCTCCCTGTACATCGATTTGCATTCTGTCCGGTTCGTGACGCCGGAAGTCCGGGAAAGCTACAAACGCTACCAGCTCATCAGCGGCTACCTCAGGCAACGGCAATCGGAGATTGAGCAATACAATGCCGAACACGGGATCGACACCTCCGCGCTGATCAACGGGCGAAGGATGACCAACATCGGGATCTTCCGGAATTACGCGCTCGCCTACCTGCGCAACCACCCGTTCGTCAACCAGGACATGGCCGTCATGGTGCGCCAGCTGGCCATGGAAGACCGGGGGCTTCCCATAGAGGTATATTGCTTTACGAATACCACCAAATGGATAGAATACGAGGACATACAGGCCAATATTTTTGACCATTTGCTGGCTGCTGCCGCGTTTTTTGACCTGAAAATATTCCAGCAGCCCAGTGGAAACGACCTGTTGCGCGTGGCTGAAAAGCTGGAAAGCAGGTAGAAAACAGGAGTGTGTATTTATTTCCACACCCAAAAAATTGGTTAGTTAAAATAAAGTAACCATATTTATAATATCGATTCACCTTTTACAAGCCCCATTTACCGTATATCCTAAAAAACACCATACACCGCCGGGAGGCACGATATTTTATTAGTTTCTGTTATGTTTTACTTTAATCATTGACAATCTTATGAAAAAGATCGCATTCACCATTATGCTGCTGATGATCGTGTCGACCGGGTTTTCGCAATCATTCAGTTTTGGACCAAAGGCAGGAGCTAATGTCAGCAACTACACCGGAGGTAACTTCAAATCCGATGCGCTGGTTGGTTTTCATCTGGGAGGGCTGCTGAATTTTGGTATTGGGAGTGTTTTTTCGATACAACCTGAAGTCTTGTTTTCTACCCAGGGGGCTAAAATCCCGGATAATTCGGGCGTCAAAACGGACTATAAGGTCAGTTACGTATCCGTTCCCGTCATGCTGCGGCTGAAAAGCAGGGGTGGCTTCTACATTGAAGCAGGGCCTCAGGCTTCTTTCAAAACCGGCGAAAATGTCGGCAACCAGACCATCAACAATTTTGCGAAAGGGCTTGATCTGGCTGCGGGAGCCGGGCTCGGATTTCAGACAGGAGTTGGGTTTGGCGTCGGTGCCCGTTACGTGGCCGGCCTTTCCAAGGTCGGGGATTTCAGCCCGAATACCATCAACCCGGACTTTAAGAACAGCGTCATCCAGGTTTCCCTGTTCTTTGCTATCCCGGCTTCGAAATAATATTACCCGCGGAAGCGACTTACATCGTATACCGCTTCCGTTTGCCCCGTATACAGCACCCGGACTCAGCCCGTCCACGCTGTACGCGGGGCAAACTGTTACCCGCTCACATACAGGATAGTGCCGGGAATACATCCGAGCGGATGGTCTTTTCCTTCGTAGTGTATCGTGATCTCTTCCTGTTGCCAGGGCCCCAGGTAACAGTTGACGTAAATAAATGCGGGTTCCCTGCCCGGGATTACAAATGCCATCCCCCGGAGCGCGGCA
>JBEBSO010000113.1:0-8846 GCA_040394275.1 Telluribacter sp. | reverse complement strand
CCCCTGTAAGCAGCGGAAGGCTTGAATAGTTGCTTTTATTTCCGGAGCTGTTTAGTTCTGTAGTTCAAAGCTCTGAACTTTCCAAACTCATTGAAGCCGCGAACCTCGGAACCATTTGCGCCTATTAAGCTATTCAACCAGTTATTCAGATGAAATGATGAGCATAAGAATGCAATCAGCAGATGAATTCCTTCTGACCTTAAACATCAATTCAATAAAAAATAAGCAGATGAAAAACCTGGTTTCCATCGTAGAAATCCCCGTATCAGACTTCGGAAGAGCCGTCGGATTTTACCGGCGCCTGCTGGACGTCGTGATCGAAGAAACGGAAATGGACGGCATGCAAATGGGCGTTTTGCCCGGCGGAGAAGAAACAGTACATGTCGTATTGGTGAAAGGCAGCGATTACGTACCCACCGCCCACGGCGCCATCCTCTACCTGAATGCGGGAGAAGACCTCCGGCCTGTGCTGGACAGGGTCGCCCCGGCGGGAGGCAGGGTCCTCGTCCCGAAAACCGAAATCAGCCCCGATATGGGATGCTTTGCCTTGTTCACCGACACCGAAGGGAACAAGCTGGGATTGCATTCTGCCGGGTAAGCGTGGGCGCAGGGCCATAAAAAAACCTCCCGGCGCAAACCGGGAGGTTTTTGCCGGTTATATCCCCGGCCTGGGTGCCCACCGGTCGTAAGGCGTCATATCAAAGCCGTTCACTTCCTCCATCGTCAGGCCCAAAGCCCTTGCCACACCTTCACCGTATTCGGGATCGGCCTTGTAGCAGTTCCTGATGTGCCTGACCTGGATGAACTTTTCCGCTCCTCCCACCTGGGCTGCGGTATTTTTGAACAGCAGGTCCGCTTTACCGCCCGCCCTGATGATGCGGAACAAATCGCCGGGCTGCGTAAAGTAATCTTCGTCGTAGTCCCTGAAATTGTGCGCATAGGCGGTGCCGTCCAGCTCCAGCGGCGGCTCTTTCGCCGACGGGTTTTCCTGCCACTCCCCGAAGCTATTGGGCTCGTAGTGAAGGGTAGAGCCGTAGTTGCCGTCTACCCGCATCGCCCCGTCCCTGTGAAACGCATGGTACGGACAACGCGGCTTGTTAACCGGGATCTGGTAGTGATTTACCCCCAGCCTGTAGCGCTGTGCGTCCCCGTAAGAAAACAACCTTCCCTGCAGCATTTTGTCGGGGGAGAAGCCAATCCCCGGGACGATGTTGGTGGGATTGAATGCCGCCTGCTCCACGTCCTGGAAATAGTTGTCCGGGTTCCTGTTCAATTCGAATTCGCCGACGGGGATCAGCGGGTAATCCTTTTTCGACCATACTTTCGTCAGATCGAACGGGTGAAAACGGTAGTGTTTGGCCTCCTCCTCGGACATCACCTGCACAAACATTTTCCATTTCGGGAAATCTCCCCTTTCAATGGCGTCGTACAAATCCCGCTGGGAAGACTCCCGGTCTGCCCCCACCACTTTCGCGGCGTCTTCATCGGAAAGATTTTCGATTCCCTGCTGGCTTACAAAATGAAACTTCACCCAGTGCCGCACATTGTCCGGGCTGATGAAGCTGTAGGTGTGGCTCCCGAACCCGTGCATGTGCCGGTATCCCTTCGGAATGCCGCGGTCGCTCATCACAATGGTCACCTGGTGCAGCGCTTCAGGCAGAAGCGTCCAAAAGTCCCAGTTGTTGTTTGCGCTTCTCAGGTTGGTTTTCGGGTCACGTTTTACGGCGTGGTTCAGGTCCGGAAATTTCATCGGGTCCCTGAAAAAGAAAACGGGCGTGTTGTTCCCTACCAGGTCCCAGATCCCCTCGTTGGTATAAAACTTCAGGGCAAAGCCCCGGATGTCCCTTTCCGCATCTGCGGCGCCTCTTTCCCCGGCTACCGTAGAAAAGCGCGCAAACATTTCCGTCTTCTTTCCTATTTCGCTGAATATTTCCGCTTTGGTATATTGCGTAATATCGTGGGTTACCGTAAAAGTTCCGAAAGCCCCCGAACCTTTGGCATGCATCCGGCGCTCAGGAATGACCTCCCGGTCAAAATTGGCCATTTTTTCTAAAAACCAGTAATCCTGCATCAGCATAGGGCCCCTGGGACCGGCAGTTTGCACATTCTGGTTGTCAGGAACAGGTGCTCCTGTCTGGCGGGTTAATTTCGCTTTTTGTTCTTCCATTGGTTATCTCTTAAAATGTTTTCTCAAATATATATAGATAAAGATTATGAAATGCTGATTTCAATATAGATGTTTTCTATACGTAAATAGGTAAAACGAATAGGCGGGTGCAAGTGCCGGCCCGGACGTATTTTGCCGGAGGCCGTTTTTTTTTATCGGGGCAAAAGGTGTTTAATCCTATTTAATCGGCTATCTTTCGACATAAAGCAGATGTATGAAGAAACTGGGTTTTTTATCGTTCGGGCATTGGGCCGACCACCCGTCCTACAGGACACGTACCGCAAGCGACACGTTGCTGCAGTCCATCGACCTGGCTGTTGCCGCCGAGGAGATGGGCTGGGACGGGGCTTATTTCCGGGTACATCATTTTGCGGCCCAGCTGGCGTCTCCGTTTCCCCTGCTTTCGGCGATCGGCGCCAGAACCAGCCGGATAGAGATCGGGACCGGCGTCATTGACATGCGTTACGAAAACCCGCTGTATATGGTAGAAGATGCGGGAGCGGCCGACCTGATATCGGGAGGACGGTTGCAGCTGGGCATCAGCAGGGGCTCACCGGAACAGGTGATCGACGGGTGGCGCTATTTTGGCTACGAGCCGGCCGAGGGCGAAACCGACGCGGACATGGGGCGCCGCAAGGCATTGGAATTCCTGGACAAGCTGAAAGGGGCCGGGTTTGCACAGCCCAATCCGTACCCGATGTTCCCGAATCCGCCGGGTCTGCTGCGACTGGAACCGCACCCGGAAGGATTGCGGGACAGGATCTGGTGGGGCGCCGCTTCCAATGCCACTGCTGTCTGGGCGGCCGAAAACGGGATGTTCCTGCAAAGTTCTACCCTGAAATACGATGAAGGCGGCAAGCCCTTCCATGTACAGCAGGCAGAGCAGATCAGGCTGTACAAAGAGGCCTGGGAAAAAGCAGGGCACCGGCGTGCACCGAGGGTGTCCGTAAGCCGGTCCGTATTCGCGCTGGTAAACGACCAGGACCATTATCTCTTCGGGCGGGACACCAACCGCATCGATAAAATCGGGACGATCGAACAGGGCAAACGCGCCATTTTCGGCCGGACCTATGCTGCCGAACCCGACCGGCTCATAGAAGAACTGGCTGAGGACGAGGCCATCCGGGAGGCGGATACCCTTCTTTTGACGATACCCAACACGTTGGGAGTCGATTACAATGTGCACATACTGTCTTCCATTTTAACGCATGTAGCGCCCGGGTTGGGCTGGCGTTAAAAAACGGTTCATTACCCCCCTGTCTTTCTTGGGATACTCCTGCGCTGCAAGCCGCCGTAGCCAGAACATACCTGCATGATCGCTGCTGCGGCCTGCAGAACATTTTGACCCGACCCGGCTGTTAAGTTTATATTTTCCCGTCGCTTTTTTATCTTCATATTTAAAAATGTTTGCAAATTTTACATATTAAAATATTGAATATCAATCAATTATAATAATGAAATAAACAAAAAGTTTACAGAATTTTAGGCCGACTGAAATTTATTTCCGTTATTGTTTGTTGAAAAACGGGACCGGTAAACGCATTTTTCAGCGGAAAGGCCCGCGGCCGGGAACCGTGCCGGGTTAATTTTTCATCATATATTAAGCTATATATCCCCATGAGCATCTTTGATAAGCGCCTACAGTACAAACCTTTCGAGTACCCGGAAATATTACAGTTCACTGAAGCCATCAACAAGGGGTACTGGGTACATTCGGAAGTGGATTTTACCGCCGACGTCCAGGATTTTCATTCACACCTGACTCCCGGAGAAAAGAACGCAGTCAAAAACAGCCTGCTGGCCATCGCCCAGATCGAGGTGGCGGTCAAATCGTTCTGGGGCAATTTGTTTCATCACCTGCCGAAGCCGGAGTTCAACGGCCTGGGGAGCACCTTTGCGGAATGCGAATTCCGCCACTCGGAGGCCTACTCCCGGCTGCTGGAAGTGTTGGGACATACCAACCAGTTCGAAACGCTGGTAGAAGTGCCGGTGATCCGTGAGCGTATCGACTACCTTTCCGAAGCGCTCGGAAACGCCAGGTCGACCGACAAAAAGGAATATGCCTTCTCGCTGATCCTGTTTTCGATCCTGATCGAAAACGTAAGCCTTTTCAGCCAGTTTGCGATCATTTTGTCATTTCAGCGGTTCAAGGGACTGATGAAAAACATCAGCAACATCATCGCCTGGACATCGGTTGACGAGCAGATACATGCCAACGCCGGCATCTACCTGGTGAACAAGATCAGGGAGGAATACCCGGAGATGTTCGATGCGCAGATGATCGACGGGATCACCCGCCTTGTCCGTGCATCCATCCAGGTGGAATCCCGTATTATCGACTGGATTTTCGCCGAAGGTAAAATCGACAACGTCACCAAGGAAGACCTGATCAGCTTTATGAAGTACCGCGCGGACGACAGTCTCCAGAAGATCGGGATCCCGCGCCAGTTTAATCTTGCCATAGCCGATGTGAAACTGCTGCAGTGGTTCGAGGAGGAAGTATTCGCCAATAGCCTGGATGATTTTTTCGTGAAGCGCCCCGTCGATTACACGAAGCATGATAAAAGTATTTCCGCCAACGATCTTTTCTGACCCAATCACCTTTTCTGACCTACAACTATCAATTATATGGAACTTACTGAATCCCCCCTGTTCGAAGAAGTCGGCATTCGTTACGAAAGGGAAAAGCTCTGGTGGAAAAACACCGAAAGCGAGCAGATGCTCAACCGGGGCTACCTGCTGAAAGGCGAAACCGTGGAAGGAGCCATCGACCGTATATGCACTGCAGCCGCCAGGCGGCTGTTCCGCCCCGAGCTGAAAGAAGCATTCCAGGAGATGGTGGAAAGAGGCTGGATGAGCTTCAGCTCTCCGATCTGGGCCAACATGGGCACCGAGCGGGGACTGCCGATTTCCTGCTTTAATGTGCATGTGCCGGACAACATCGAGGGCATCACGCATAAGCTGGGCGAGGTGATCATGCAGACCAAGATCGGCGGCGGCACCTCCGCCTATTTCGGCGGCCTGCGCGCCCGCGGGAGCGCCGTAACGGACAACGGCAAGAGCAGCGGGGCGGTGAGCTTCATGCGGCTGTTCGATACTGCCATGGATACGATCTCGCAAGGCGGCGTACGCCGGGGCGCCTTTGCGGCCTATATGGATATAGATCACGAGGACATCGATGAATTCCTGCAGATCAAGGACATCGGCCACCCGATCCAGAACCTGTTTTACGGGGTTTGCGTACCGGATTACTGGATGCAGGACATGATCGACGGCGATATGGAAAAAAGAGAAATCTGGGCCAGGGTGCTGCAAAGCCGCCAGCAGAAAGGTCTTCCCTATATTTTCTTTTCGGACAATGTCAACAGCAACAAGCCGCAGGTCTACAAGGACAACAACCTGCGGATCAACGCCAGCAACCTGTGCTCCGAAATCATGCTGCCTTCCACCGAAGACGAATCGTTTATCTGCTGCCTTTCCTCCATGAACCTGGAGCTCTACGACGAATGGAAGAACACGGATGCCGTCAGGCTGGCCATCTTTTTCCTGGACGCAGTGCTGCAGGAATTTATACAGAAGACGGAAGGCAACCATTACCTGGCCAGCGCCAACCGTTTCGCCAAGCGCCACCGCGCACTCGGCCTTGGCGTGCTGGGATGGCATTCCTACCTGCAGAAAAACCGGATCCCTTTCGAGGGTATGCGGGCCAAGCAGCTGACGACGGAGATATTTAGTCTCATTCGCGACAAAGCCGAAAAGGCAACAGAGGAGCTTGCCCTGATCTACGGGGAACCCGAAATGCTGAAGGGATACGGCCGCAGGAACACCACTTTGCTGGCGATTGCGCCTACCACTTCTTCCTCTGCGATTCTCGGCCAGAGCTCGCCGGGCATCGAGCCCTTCAGCAGCAACTATTACAAGGCAGGCCTGGCCAAAGGGAACTTCATGCGTAAGAACAAGTACCTGAAAGCTTTGCTGGCGGAAAAAGGGATCGATAATGAAGATACCTGGCGGACCATCATGCTGAACCATGGAAGCGTGCAGCACATCCCGGAACTTACCGATGAGGAAAAGGCTGTTTTCAAGACCTTCAAAGAGATCAGCCAGCTCGAAATTATTCAGCAGGCGTCGATCCGCCAGAAGTACGTGGACCAGGCGCAAAGCTTAAACCTCAATATCCCGTCCAACCTGCCGGTCAGGGAAGTCAATACGCTGCTGATCGAAGCCTGGAAGCTGGGCATAAAAACGCTCTATTATCAACGCAGCCAAAGCGTCTCGAAGGAGCTCGTAACGAGCCTGGTCACCTGCCAGTCCTGTGAATCGTAGCCGGGGCAGTCAGCCACATCCGGGGAAACGAGGGACACCCCTGCAAACAAAGAAAGCACCTGGCAGGTAGGCCGGGTGCTTTTGGAATTGGTCGGGATGACAGGATTCGAACCTGCGACCCCCACGTCCCGAACGTGGTGCGCTACCGGGCTGCGCTACATCCCGTTTGACCGGCTTTTTTGGGCCTCTGTCAAATCTGGCCGTAAAAGTAAGATTTATTCGGAAATAAAAGAAAAGTTTTTGACGTTTGCCGGCACCGGTTTCCTCAAATTCCGGATTTTCGCTGCGCTGCGCACGCACCCGGCCGGGCGGGTGACCCCGGCTATTTCCCGGAAGACTGCTGACTATCAGCCCGCTTCCCCCGCCAGCCTTTGATCCGTACACCCGATTGCCTATTTTTACAAAAAAACAAACCTGTCACCAGTCTACCGCCACTTATGCTTCTTTCCGCCTTCGCTTTATCGTTCCGGGCAGCGCCCGGTCCGCTTCGTCACGCAGACCGGGCTGTCCCGGTGCTCTGCCTGCTGTATTTCCTGGTGACGGCACCTGCGCATGCCCAGGAAACCCGATGGCTTTCCTACCCCGGCGGAAAAGGTCCCGGCCAGCACAAGCACATCGTGCTGATCAGCGGCGACGAGGAATACCGGTCGGAGGAATCCCTGCCCCTGCTGGCAAAGATCCTGTCAGACGCTCACGGCTTCCGAACAACCGTGCTCTTTGCCACTGACCCCGGGTCAGGTATCGTCAACCCGGAAAACCAGACGCACATCGCCGGCATGCAGCACCTCGAAACCGCCGATCTTGTCGTGCTGCTGACCCGGTTCAGGGAATTGCCCGACGCGGACATGAAATATTTCGACCTCTACCTGAAATCGGGAAAGCCGGTGGTCGCGCTCCGGACGTCTACGCACGCCTTTGCCTACAGCCGCAACAAGCAAAGCCCGTATGCAAAATACAGCTTTGACCACACCGGCAGCTCCTGGCCGGGCGGGTTCGGCAAAGAAGTGCTGGGCGAAACCTGGGTAGCCCACCACGGAAGTCACGGTAAGGAAGGTACGCGGGCACTGGTCAACGGGTTGCTGGAAAAACACGAGATCCTACGGGGGGTATCGGACATCTGGGGGGAAACCGACGTGTATACCATCCGCAGGCTGCCTGCAGATGCCCGGGTGCTCCTTTTCGGCCAAACCACCCTCGGGATGACTCCCGACGCCCCGCTCTCCTTCAGCAAATCGCTGATGCCCGTCGCCTGGATCAGGGAGTACACGCATGAAAACGGCAAAAAATCAAGGGTGTTCGCAACGACGCTGGGAACAGCGATGGAATTTACCCGGCCGGACATGCGCCGGCTTATCGTCAACGCCTGCTATTGGGCCACCGGCCTGGAACCGGACATTTCTCCGGAGGCAAGGGTTGACTTCAAAGGCACATACAATCCCTCCATGTTCGGTTTCGGAAAGCATAAAAAAGGCCTGAAGCCTGCCGGTTTCGAGGTCAGGTAAGCTGTCCCCGTCAGACCGGGAACGAAGCGGGGCTGCGGTTTATATAGTAGCTCCAGAGATCCTGCCCGGCCGTCTCCGTCGAAAGCAGCTCCCCGGCGGGTAGCGGCGCGCGGATGCCCTCCTCCAGGAGTAGATTTCCGTGACAGCAACGGAGCTCGTCCCAGAGACCTGCCTTCAGGAAAGCCTCTGCCACGATGGCCCCGCCTTCGACGAGCACGGACTGAATTTTCCGCCCGGCCAGGTCTGACAGGATCTGGGCAAGCTCATCGGCGGCAGGGGTGAGCTTCGCAAAGGCGGGAGTATTCCCTGCATCAGTATACCGCTCCGGGAAGGTTCCGGCCGGCGATTGTTTCAGGTAATTGTAAATCACTGTCGGCTGCGTCTGGTCGTACAGCCGGTGGTCCTCCGGGACGGCCAGCCAGCGATCGAGCAGCAACCGGACGGGATTCAGGCCCGTCCAATGCCGCACATTCAGCGCCGGATCGTCATGCAGGGCGGTATTTTTGCCGATCAGGATCGCGTCCTCTTCCGCACGCCATTTGTGTACTTTCACGTCCGACAGCCTCCCGCTGATCCTGACCGGGCCACCGCCCTTGCCGGCAATGAAGCCATCCCGGCTGGCGGCCCACTTCAGGATGATATAAGGCCTGCTTTTTTGAAAAAAGGTAAAGAAACGCTTGTTCAGCTCCGTGCCTGCCGCCTCCAGCAGCCCGGTTTCGACTTCGGTGCCCGCTTCCCGCAGCTTCGAAATCCCCGATCCGCTGACCAGGGGATTGGGATCTGTATTGCAGATCACCACGCGCGGGACATTCTTCGAGATGAGCAGGTCGACGCAGGGCGGCGTCTTCCCG
>JBEBSO010000112.1:0-8918 GCA_040394275.1 Telluribacter sp. | reverse complement strand
CCAGGTGCTTGCCCCGCTGGTCGCCAAGTTTGATATTCCTTTCCACCATGTGCCGCATGAAGCAAAGACGAGGGAGGATCATGAGCTGGAAATCCTCCACTTGCTGAAGGGTTATGACCCCGAATACGTGGTATTGGCCAAATACATGCGCGTGCTGTCACCCTTTTTCGTGAGTCACTACCCCGAGCGCATCATCAATATCCATCACTCATTTTTGCCGGCTTTTGTAGGAGCCAACCCTTATCGCCAGGCTTACGAGCGCGGAGTAAAGGTGATTGGCGCAACGGCGCATTTTGTCAACAACGACCTGGATGAGGGGCCCATCATCGCACAGGATACCAAGAGGATCAATCACCGCCATTCTGCCTCCGATATGGCCACGCTGGGCAGGGATACGGAAAAGCTGGTGCTTTACAAAGCCCTGCGGCTGGTACTGAACGACCGCGTGTTCATCTACCAGAACCGGACGATCATTTTATAATCCGTTGCGGTTTTTTCGTTATTATTTCGGTACCTTGTTCCATCTTTAACAGCTTGTGAGCTATGTATATCCCGTTTGATAAAATCGATTTTGAGGCCCGGGTCTGGATTTACCAGGCAAACCGGGAGTTGTCACAGGAGGAAACAGCTGTGCTTACCGAGTCGCTGAAAGCGGCGCTCGAGGAATGGGAAGCGCATGGCAAAACCCTGACGGCTTCGGGTAAGATTTTCTATAACCGCTTCGTTGTGATCGCCGTAGACGAGTCGCAGGAGCTGCCCAGCGGGTGTTCGATCGACAAATCCGTGCACTGGCTGCAGGAGCTCGGTCACCGGCTCGGGGTCGACTTCTTCGACCGCTCCCCGGCATGGCTGGATGAGGACGGAAAGGTAAGGACGGTGGAGCTGAGCCGGGTAAGGGACGCGATAGCCCGGGAAGAAATCACCCCGTCTACGGTGGTTTTCGATCACCTGGTCGCCACGAAGGCACAGTGGATGTCCCGGTGGAAGGTCCCGGCTTCCCAAAGCTGGATGAAGCGTTATTTCAATGAGCAACATTCCTGAGCAACCGGCAACAGCCGCTCATCTGCCGGGAAGACGAGTTTTTATGAACAGGATAGTCCGTTACGGTTTACTGCTGATTTTTTCCGCCTGGGCGTGGCTGCTGCAGTCATGCGATTCGGGGGTTGTTTACAAGGCGTACGAGAATTTTGACGGCGCGCTGTGGTATATCAAAACCACGCCGACTTTCCGTGTGGAGATCCGGGACACGACCCGGACGTACAAAGTGTACTATCTCGTCCGCAATTCGATGAAATACCCGTACTACAACCTGTACGTGACGCGGGAGATCACCGGTCCCGACGGGAAGAAAGAAGCCACGCTCAGCGAGCTGTTCCTGTCCAACGAGAAGACCGGCAAGCCGTTCGGCAACGGGCTGGGAGACATCTTCGATCACAAGATCGTGTTTCTCCGCAATCACCGGTTCACGGCTCCGGGCACCTATACTTTCACCTTCTCCCAAACCATGCGCCAAAACCCGCTGCCCCATATCCTGGGCGTAGGGATCAGCGTGGAGAAGGCTGACCGGTAGGGTTATCTCCCGTATTTTTGGGTTTGCGCTTCCTGTATCTCGGCTTATGGGTGCGTTCCGGCGGATGCAGCAGGGCGGCCCGCCGGCTTTCTTCCTTTTCTTCCTGAACTTCCAGGCTGGGCTCGCCCAGCAGGAACCCGTAGGGCTCGGTACTTTTGTGTGAATCGAGGACTACCTTCAGTATAGCCGTCAGCGGCAGGGCGAGCACAAGCCCGGCCAATCCCCACAGCTCACCGCCGAGCAACAGCATGACAATGGCGGCAAACGGGTTGACGCTGACTTTCGAGCCGACAATGTTGGGCGTAATAAAATTACCCTCCAGGAACTGTACAAAGGCCATGACGCCGATGACGCCTACTGCCGTCCACGGGCTGTCTTCGGTCACGATGGCCATCAGGGCAGGCAGCACAGACCCGATCAGGATGCCGATGTAAGGGATGAGAATAAGGAAAGCCGCAAAGAATCCGAAGAAAATCGCGTAATCCACCCCCAATATCAGGAGACCGATCGAATTGAGAATGCCGACGATGCCGATCACGAGCACCAGTCCCGCCAGGTAGCTTTTGATCACCTCGTATATTTTTTTCAGCAGCTTATCCACCCTCGGCCGGGGAAGCGTTTTCAACACTTTATAGAAGAAAATCTTAAAGAAATCCCGGTAGAGCAGGAAGAAAAAGACATACAGCGGGACGAGTGAGGCGGTACCCAGGAAACCTCCCGCATTGACGACGGCATTCAGGACGATGGCCCGGCTTTCGGCAATGGCGTTGATCAGGTACCTTTTGGCTTCGTCCAGCTGCTGCGAACGGCTGACCTGGAAGTTCTGCTCGATCAACCGGAAAATGGTTTCTGTCAGCCCTTCTATTTTGGTGATAAACCGGGGAAGCTCATCGGCAAAAGCGGCGATCTGTACCGATGCCAGGTAAATGAGCCCCAGGATCACGATAATAAAGAGCACGATGCTGAGCGTAATGGCCAGCACGCGCGGGATGCGCCAGGACTCCAGCTTTACGCAGATGGGGTGCAGCAGGATGGCAAACAGGGCGGAGAAAGCCACCGGGACGATCGTAGCGCGCAGCATATACAGGATATATACCCCGGCAATAACAGAGACCAGCGAGCAGGCTATTTTTATATAGAGCGGGTATTTTTTATCTTTGTTTGAGGCGTCGTAGGATATATTGCTCATGGGGAAAATAGCGTTGCTTTGGTTTATCTTAAAAGGATCTCTATGTGGCTGTGCGCCTGAACATCACCGGTACAAGATGGAGAAATCAAGAAGCCAGTACAAAATTAATAAATCTGGCAAGCTTTCCTCTATAGTCACCGAAAGTTCGGGTCTTGCCCCTGTAAAGGGGCGCCGCAGCTTCTGGACGCACAACGACAGCGGAGGGGGCGGGCAGCTGTTTGAAATCGATTCGGCGGGACGGGTATTGTCCGTCCGGGACATTCCCGGTGCCAGGAACGTGGATTGGGAGGACCTGGCAAGCGACCGAGACGGCACGGTTTACATCGGCGACATCGGCAACAACAGCCAGACACGAAGGGACCTGGGCATTTATAAGGTGCCGGAAACCGGGCCGGTAGCGCATATCCGGTTTTCGTACGCGGACCAGGCGGAATTTCCGCCCCCCGCGCATGCCGCGAAGTTTGACAGCGAGGCCTTTTTTTATTTTGACGGCGGGCTTTTTCTTTTTTCCAAAAACGGGATCAAAACCGATCATTTTGTGAAGCTCTACCGCTTGCCGTCGGCCGCAGGAGACTACCGTGTCTACCCGTCGGACAGCGTGAGGATACGGGCGCAGGTGACCGGCGCCGATGTCAGTCCTGACGGCAGGACTTTCGCTTTGCTGACCTACGGCAAGATCCTGCTGTTCGGGATCGGCCCGGGACCGGTAGACTTCTCCAGGCCGCTTGCCTGTATCCGGCTGTTCAGAAAACAGACGGAAGCCATCCTTTTTCTCGATAATAATAACCTGATGGTTACAAATGAGCAGCGAGGGGTATACCATATAACAAAACGAAGACATTAAGTTTTTGTTAAGTTTATGTTTTCAGCATGCCGGGTGATGGGTAAAAGTTAATTTTGCGGTCAAAAAGCGTTACATTTATCTAATATAAAACGCCATGAGTACAGCAAAGCCGGCAAAGTCCAAAATCGTACCGAAAGTGCTGGTGGTGGACGATGAGCCTGATATAGTGGAGCTTCTGGTCTACAACCTGGAGAAGGAGGGCTATGAAACGGAGACGGCGACCAACGGCCTGGAGGCCATAGAAGCGGCCAGGCGGTTTGCTCCCGATCTGATCCTGATGGACATCATGATGCCGAGGATGGACGGCATCGAAGCCGCGCACCAGATAAAAAAAATCCCGGAATTTAAGAATGTCTACCTGCTGTTCCTGACCGCCCGTTCAGAGGAATATTCGGAGATTGCGGCGTTCGAAATCGGCGCCGACGATTATATTTCCAAGCCGATCAAGCCGCGTGCGCTGATGAGCAGGATCCATGCTGTTTTTCGCAGGGAGACGGCCAAAACGGAGGCGCCGGACACCCTGGATGTAGCCGGTCTGCATATCAGCAGAAGGAATTATTCCGTAACGACGGGCGACAAGACGATCGTCCTTCCCAAAAAGGAATTCGAGCTGCTGTTTTTCCTCGCGCAGTCACCGGAGAAGGTCTTCGGAAGGGAGGAGCTTCTGCACAAGATCTGGGGGGCGGACATCTATGTGCTGGAACGTACCGTAGACGTGCACATCAGGAAGCTTCGCGAGAAGCTGGGGGAAAGTCTCATCAAAACGCTGAAGGGAGTAGGATACCTGCTCACCGAAAAGGAATAGCGCATACCGCGGGGCCGCCGCTTTTTCTTCTGTAATCACATCTCTTCCCGGGTCTGCAGGTCCTGCGTACGCGCCGGCAGACACTTTTTTGCACCGCGCCATACCGGTCGGGTGCTTTTTCTGCGTTTTATCTTTCACGATGGTCATTGCCGCCGTATGCGGCGCGGATCCGGCATTTTCCGGGATCGGGCGTTTTTTCAATTAATGGGAGGACCGGTACTTTTATCTACATTGAAAAATATTATATTAGCTGCCTGTTCCTTTGGCCTCAAAAAAAATACCTATGTGGATGCGTACGAAATGGGTTTTGCCGGTAATCGCGGTCTGTATTTTTGCGTTCGGATGCGGGGAGAAGCAGGAGAAGATCACCTGGGCCAATCTGGACAAAGCTGAAATCACCGGCACCGACAAGCCGGATGTCAGCCGGCTGAACGTGGATATCTACCTGGACGTAACCACCTCCATGAAGGGCTTCGCGTCGAAGGACGTTTCCAATTTCAGCAAGCTGATCGATGAAATCGAGTCTACCTGCCAGACTGTCTGGAAGTCGACGGACATCAAATATTTCAAATACGGCCGGACGGTAGACAGCATTTCCCGGGGCGAACTGATCACGGCCAAAAATTCCCCGGTCATCTTTTCCGACCCCGTAATGAGCACGCAGACCAATTTTGCCGCGGCCCTGCGCAATACGGATACCCGGCGGGTAAGTATATTGATTACCGATTTGTTTTACAATAAAAACGATGTCAACCTGGTGGTGAGCGCGCTCAAGGAGCAGGTGATCGGCAAAGGGATCGAAATAGGCATCATCGGATTGACGAGCGATTTCAAAGGAGTAGTGGCCGACGTGCAGCCGCCCGTGCAGGTGAGAGGGGAGCGGCCGTTTTACGTGCTGGTTCTGGGGGGCAAAAAGAACATCGAGCTGCTGTTCAGCGCGCTGAAAAACAAATCCTATACCAACAAGGGGCAATACCTGATGATCACCAATACGCCGTCCCGCGGATTTGATGTGGCTGTGCAGAAGGACCGCAAAAGCAAGGCGGTCAATAACCAGAGCCTGCCTGACAAAAACTGGGAAAAATACGGGACGGTATTCAATTTCCGGATGAAAGAGAAGGAGACGGATGCCCTCCTGAACCTGGACATCAGGCTCGATATACATCCTGACGCACCGAAATTCGGGCTGAAAAATCTCAGGACCCAGGTGTTCAGAAAATCGCCGGGAAGCAGGGATTCGGTAGCGGCGGACCGGGAGCTGAGGCTTACCCGCCTCACGCTGGAGGACAACCAGCTGAAAGGGGATATTGCGCTTCACAATACGGACGGTGCGGGGAAATACGCCTACCTGGTCTACATCACGTTTGACAATACCGTGCCTATGGAGATGCCGGCCTGGGTCCTGGAAAACAGCACGGATACATACGGACAGGGGCTGAACGAAAACAAGACCCTCCACCTGGACAAGCTCATCAGCGACGTGGTGACCAGCCATACGACGGCCGCTCAGCCGAAAATCGCTAAGTTTTATGTTTTTCTCGAAAAAAAATAACCCCGTAATTACCCCGGTCTTATGAACAAAAGTCCTTTAAACTATCTCCTGACCGCTGTCATCGGCGCCGTTCTCTGGATTGTGTTTGCCTTTTTTATGGGGAGTTATCTTTCCGAGAATCCCAGCCTGGCAGAAAAGTATCCTGAAGCGCTGGCCGAAGAGCTCAGGCTGATCTTCGGTGCCGGTGTGCTGACAAGTGTCGCCTTTGCCTGCTACTGGTTCTATTACGGCAGCCAGGAGAAGGTGGCCGGTGAATTGCCGGAAGCCGCCAACAAATGGCGGATACTTTTTTTTGCGCAGCTGCTGATCGCGACGGGGCTTACGGTAATGATTGTAGTGCTCAACCTCGAGGAGGGTATTGAGAACACCTGGTTCCTGGTTTACTTCGGCATACTCGTCATGCTGACCTGCCTCCTGTTCTGGGTAACGACCTACCTGTTCTCTCCCCGTACGGTAAGCTATATCCCTTTTGGAAAATAATATTTGAAATGATAAAGAACGTACTGATAGGCATCGGAGGTACCGGCTCCAAGATCGTCGAAGCGGCTGTGCACCTGTGTGCGGCCGGGCTGGGCCCGGACAAGCTTAATATTTTTCTGATTGATCCGGATCACGGCAATGGCAACCTCACCCGGACCAAAACCCTGATCAAAGAGTATACGGAGCTGAGAAAACGGTACCAGCGGGTAGCGGGCAATACTTCTTTCAAAACAGAGATTATCATTCCGCCGGGAGATGAGCCTTTTGTATGGAACATCTTCGGGGAGCGCGACTATACGCTGGCCAAGTATATCAATTACGACAACCTCTCGATCAGCAGGCCTGAGATTGCCGACCTGGCCAATATCCTGTTTACCCGCGACGAGCTGAACGAAAAGCTGAACCGCGGTTTCAGGGGGCATCCGTCGATCGGGGCAGTGGTGATGGCCGACCCTCCCATGGAGGAATACCCGTTCAAGCTGCTGTGGGACGGCAGGGAATCGATGGGCAGAAACGATCTCCGGGTATTTATAGCCGGCTCTATTTTCGGCGGGACGGGCGCAGCCGGTTTCCCGACGCTGGGCTCCCGGCAGCTGATCAAGTTCAACGAGTCCATGCAGGCCTCCCTGGGCGGCGAAGACAGCCGCGTGCTGCTGGGCGGCGCGTTGGTGCTTCCCTATTTTACTTTCTCGGCGGATTCCAATAAAGTGAAAGATGAGTCGATGTTCGTGACCCCGGCGGATTTCCCGGTGGCAACGAAAGCGGCGCTTCAGTATTATAACGACAAAGAGCTCGGTTTTGACCAGTATTACTTCATCGGGGATTCCCTGGCGCAGAAAGTCGGCGAGTTCAGCACCGGCAGTGCCGGGCAGCAGAATGATCCCCACTATGTGGAGCTCGTCAGCGCGTTGGCTAGTTTTGACTTCTTCGGGCAGGCCGGTGAGGTCTCCGACACCCGGAAGTACTTTATTGCCTGCCGTAAGTCGGAGCGTTTCGACTGGTCGGCGATCCCCGTTACCAGGAACAGCTCGGATCTGACAGAACGGCAGCGAAAGCTGAAGCACGCGCTTGCGGACCTGACGGTGTTTGCCTATACTTATCTTACCTATGGGAAGAAGGAGCTGGGCAGGCCGCACAGGGAAATCACGCACCAGCCCTGGTACTCGGATAATTTCAAAAGGGATTACAAGGAGGACAATCCCCTGTACAACCCCGCGCACAGCGAGGGGTCCGACCTGTTCAAGTACATGGACTCCTACCTGAAAAGTTTCCTGTTCTGGATCTGCGCGATGGATGACAAAAGCGTCGTTTCGCTGGTAGACAGCTCCAAGATACTGGCCGGAGGCGGGAAAAGCATCGAGGCCGGGAAGCTGCAGCTCATTGATCCGGAGCTGAATATCTCCAACATCGGCAAGATCATTGCGGGAAAAAGCAAGGACATGAATTTCAATGCTTTCAGAGGAGGGGACGGGCTGCAGCAGGCCATCATCAGGGACGGTACGATCAGTGCCGGCAGCAAATACCTGAATATTTTCTATGAAGCTGCCGCCAGGTTCAACAGGAAGAACCTGGTGAATGACTGACAGGGGTTAACGGGGATACGCACGGTCGTCATCCCGACATTTACGATTTAAAATCAGCTGACGATAATGCCGCAAAAACATTTATATCTTCCCAAGCTTATTCAGGGTGCCGAAATAAGCGAGCCTACTTCCGCAGCACTGTGGGCGGATAACCAAAGGGAAATCATTCTTTCGATCAGTGACAGCATTGAAGTGGAGGAAAGCGCCCAGACCCGGGGTGTATCTTCGATACCGGATATTTATGCCAGGCCGCTTACTTTCCTGGGCGCGTTCCGGTCCGAGAACCATCCGCTCCGAAAAAGGGTGCTCCAGGAGTGGAAGGGTCTGCTGAGCCTTCTTGCGCTGCACAGCGTGAAACCGGACCTGGGTAAGCTCCGGATTTCGCATGTGAAATTCAACGACGGGAAGTTCTGCAGGGCGCTTGTCAACCTGGCGCCGCGACCGATCCACCTGCAAAGCGACGGGACGCCGTTTTTGTGGACCGACGTGATGCTGATCAAGTTTGACGGGATCCCGATCGGGGCTTTTTCCCCGGCTACGCTGGTATATACCTCCGCCGACTACAACGAGCAGCTGAAAAGCCTGCCCGGTTTTTCGCTCAAGGATGATGACGGTTACCTGAAGCCCCCGGGGCGTTCGGAAGGCCTGGAGTTTGTCGGGAAGTGGCTGGAGAATTTTATCGGTAAGTTTAACGAGATCGCGCAAAACGACGAATCGGACCGGGCAGGCAGCCGGTATGTGGGTGATATCAACAAGATGCTGGTCAGCTGGCTGCAGGAGATCCGGGACGAGCTCGGCCTGCTGCCCAAAGGGCTTAACCGCGCCGACCAGGTCAGGGTGGCGGACGGCATGCCCGAATACATTACGCTCAACCCGCCCGGTTTTCTTTCGCGCT
>JBEBSO010000111.1:0-8920 GCA_040394275.1 Telluribacter sp. | reverse complement strand
GTTGACATCCGCAGCCGTGACGGGCAACGCTTGGGCCCTGTTTCTCACCTGGTTGATGTCCTCTGCCGCCTGAGCCAGGTTTCCTTTCCAATAATGAGCTTCGGCCCGCAGCAGGTAGGTCTCGGCCAGGCGGAATATATACCAGTCTCCGTTGCCGCCCATAGGCAGGGCCGAGGGATCCTGCTGGGGCACGAAAAGTTTGTAGTGGGGCGACGGGTACATCAGATAAACGCTATCCGCCGGGTTAGGCAGGTTGCTTCCTTTCCAGGGCTTACCGTAGTCGACCGAGGCGGGATTGTTGTAAAGAAACTCATGCTTATCCACCCAGTTGATATCCGCTCTCCTCAGGTCCGTTGTGTTTTTCCAGGTCTGGTTGCCGTGCTGCCATACGTCATAAGTATACCAGGGCGACAGCATGACGTCAGGGTTGCCCCTGCCCAGGCTGTCGTACATAGGACCCTGGTCGATCATCCCCCTGAAGCCCTGACTGTCCCTGTTGCTGGTGTGCCACCAGGAGGCATTGTAGATCCTGAACGTATACAAGCCTACCGTCTTGGCTCCTTCTGGAGCCTCAAAACGGTCTACAATGGCGAGAATGTTTTCGGTGTTTGCGGCAATATGTATGTTCTGCGGACGATGCAGGTCCCAGATAACGTTGCGAACCGGATCATTGGCGGTCGCCCCGAAACGGGATTTCATCAAGGCATACGGCCCGTTAATTACCTCGGAAGCAGAAGCTATGGCCTTGTCAAATTCAAGGTTGGCGAGATAAACCTTGGTCAGCAGGTGGTTGGCCGCACCTTTACTGGGCGCCCCCGGCTGGGTGGTTACGGGCAGCCACTGGACCGCAAACTCCATGTCTGTTTGAATTTTACTCAGTATCGCCCAACGGCTGTGGGACCGGTAGTCCAGCTTTGCGTCCGTCACTTCCTCTCCCAGGAACGGTACGTCCCCGTACGTATTCACCAACCGGTAATACCAGTAAGCCCGGTGCCAGTAAGCCTCGGCAAGTATAAAGTTCCTGTCGTTTTCGTTGGACCAGGTAATATCGTCTATCCTGCTTACGATCACGTTCGCATTCTTGATATATCCGTATATATCATTGATCAGTTTGAAAAAACGCTGGTACTGGTCGGCATTGGGCGTCAGCTTGTAGAAATCCAGCTGAAGCAGCGGGTTGCCGGCCTCGGACGCCATCCATTCGTGCGAAAAGTAATGGGTAGGGCCTGCGCATTCGGAAATAAGGTTTTTCCGGAGCGTGATCAGAATCGATTCGAAACCCTCACGATTTACGTAGACGTTTTCCGGAGCGAAAAACGAGTACGGTTTGGGCACCAGCCAATCCGAGCATGACGTCTGAAAGGCCAAAAGTACAGTCAGCGTAAAGGCTATATATTTTTTCATCTTCATATTTTTATACGTTTATTTTTTTGCGGAACATTTCCGGCAACGCTTTCAACAACCTTTTTACAGTGACACGTTCAGTCCGAATGTATACGTTCTCGGCATGGGTGTATGCGTAGACTCGGGATCCCAACCCGGCCATTTGTCAAAACTGTACATATTCCTGACCGAGGCAAAAATCCTTATATCCTTCAGCCTTACCTGCCTTGCAAACTGGTCCGGAACGTTGTAAGACAATGACACATCCTGCAACCGTACGAAAGATCTCGGCTTGTAGAGCATGATCCCTCCGCCGAACGGGGCGTTGTCCTGCGTCAGCCTGGGCCATTCGTTGGTCCTGTTTTCCGCTGTCCAGTAGGGGACATTCGAAGTGCTGTTCCGGTCATAGGTCGACCAGCTGTGCAGCGCCTGCGGCATGCTGGCGATATGGCCCAGATCAGCCCTTATGAAAAAAGAAGCGGAGAAATTCTTCAGGAAATTAAAATCATTCCGCAATCCCAAACGGTACCTGGGCTGGGAATAGCCGATAAACGTCTTGTCACTCAGCGCCTCATATTTCCCGTTTCCGTCGATGTCCCTGGCTTTGAAGTCACCGGGCACCAGCCTGTATACTGCTGCCTGGCTTTCCTCCTCCACCTGCCAGATCCCCTCTATGTCATAGTCCCATACCACATCCAGCGCCTGACCCGGGAACCATTTATTTGAGTAATCCGGCACCTCCCGGCGGACGATCCTACCATCGATTTCAACTTCCTCATAGTCTCCGAAAAGGCTGCGGATCTTGTTCCGGTTGAGTGAAAAAACCAGGTTGGATCTCCAGCTGAAATCATTTCTGTCGATGTTGACCGAATTGACGGTCAGCTCTATCCCCTTGTTGTCCAACCGTCCCAGATTGGTCATGATCGTGGAAAACCCGGTAATCGACGGAAGCCTCCTCGACATCAGCAGGTTGGTTGTCGAGGACCGGTAAATGTCGGCCGAAAAACTGAGGCGATTGGAAAGCACGCCTGCATCCAGACCCAGATTCAGCGATTCCGTCTGTTCCCAGCGCAGCTCCCTGTTGCCGAGGGTGTTGTTGAAAAGACCCACCTGCACATTCGAACCGTTGTAATACAGATTCGAGCCCAGCTGGGCCAGCGCCGAGTATATCCCTATGTCCCTGTTACCGTTAAGGCCCCAGGAGGCCCGCACCTTCAGTTGATTTACCCAGTTCACCTTAAAGAATGGCTCTTCGGAAATATTCCACGCAACTGCCAAAGCCGGGAAATTGGCTGTCGGGTTTCGCTGTCCGAAGGCAGAAAATCCGTCCTTCCTGATCGACGCTGTCAACAGATACCTTCCCATCAATGAATAATTCAGACGCGCCATGAGCGCGTTCCCCGACGCTTCGGTATCGTTGCTGTATACCGACGGGTTGGTACCGAACTGCATCCCGTGATACCCCAGTATCGGGCTGGGCATGAATGTTATGTTGGTATTGACGGAATTCCAGGTCCTGTTCCGTTCGAGGTTGTGCAGCAGCGTCAGGTCGAAATTGTGCACACCGAAATCTTTGTTCCATTTCAGCAGGTTGTCCAGCATCCAGGCGAACTGGGAAAAATCCTCCCGTGATGCCCGTCCGTCGGGGTAGTTCTGTCCGCCTGTCACCGTCTCCGGCGACCAGTAGTTGTAGTCCTTCCACATTTCATACCGCGGCTGATAAGACACCCGGTGCGTGATTCCGAACGGGAGCTTGATCTCCGCAAACATCGCCGAAAACAGGCTCTGTACTTTTTTAAGCCGGTCCTGCCCGTAGTAGTCCAGCAGGGGGTTGACGACACCGATGTAGTCGCCGGGATACCATCTTATCGAGCCGTCCGGGTTCCGCATCGAGCCGTAAGGGCTGGCCGTGTACATCGTCCCCAGGTTTGCCTGAACCACACTCTCGTCCCGGTTGGCAAACTGGGTGTTCATCCCCACCTTCAGCCATTCCGATACATCGAAGTCGATATTCAGCCTCGACCGGATGGTACCGAACTGATCGCCTTTGATAATTCCCTCGTTGTTGGTATAACCGATCGACCAGTAGTACCTGAGCGCCTCCGCTCCTCCGCCGATACTTACGTCGTAGTCCTGCCGGAACCCTTTGCCTACCACTTCATCCATCCAGTTTATGGTCTTGCCGGCTTTATAATTCTCGATTTCTATAGGAAAAAAATTAAGACGGTTGAGCCACTCGGTAGTATTGTCCTCGTGCGGGTTGGCACTCGCCGCACGCCATTGGTCGAGCGTCACGCCTTCGGGGAGCTCGTCAGGGCTGAAGTAGTAAAAATCCGGCAACGGGCCGCGCATAAACCGGAACATATCCCTGCGAAAATTGAGGTACCCTTTTGCATCGTAACTCCCGAAGCTCCTGTTGGTGGCCTCGGTGACACCCAATTTGGTGGAAAAATTGATCCTGGGCTTCCCTGTCTTGCCTTTGACGGTGGTAATAATGATGACGCCGGAAGCTGCCTTCGATCCGAATACCGCCGCAGAGCTGGCATCCTTCAGAATGTCTATCGTCTCTATATCGGTCGGATTGATGTCTCTTATGCTCCCGTTGTAAATGACTCCGTCCAAGACAATCAGCGGTGAGGTACTGGCGCTTATGGAGCTGGGCCCGCGGATTTCCATCGACGATCCGCCCACCGCATTCGGGCTCTGGTTGGCGTAGAAACCCGCTACATTCCCGGCAAGCATATCCGTCACCTGGGTAAGCGCCTGGCTCCTGAATACATCTGCGTTGACCCGGGTCACCGCTCCGGTAAGATCGCTTTTCTTCGCCGTTCCGTACCCGATGACCATTACCTCGTCGAGCGATTTTTCGTCCACGCTGAGCGAGATATCCACCTGGGTTTTATTTCCGAGCGCCACTTCCCTGGTCGTATAGCCTTCAAAAGAGAATACCAGGATCGCATTCCCGTCTGGAACGGTCTGGGAAAACTCGCCGTTTGCATTAGTAACGGTACCTTGCTGCGTATTCTTGACGACAACGCTCACTCCCGGCAGTCCTTCCCCTCTTTCATCCGTTACCCTTCCCCGGACCATCTCCTGGAGGATACTCCCGGGCCGCTCGTACAATAAGGGCAGCAGGCCGGCTTCGCTTCCACCGGCCGCTCTCGTGATAATGATATACTTGCCCGCAACGGTATAGGTTAAACGTAACGGGGCAAGGAATTTGTCCAGCACGGAGGAAAGCGGTTCCGTATGGGCGCGGAGATTCAGCTTTTCCCTGGGCACGATGGCGATGTCATAGCTGAATTTCACCCGGGTGTTCTTCTCGATGGCCGTAAGCACATCCCTGAAATCCTGGTTCTCCATCTGCAAGGTCACCGACCTGGCCAAAGTCTCCTGCGAATAGGTATTCCCGGCGAGACTCACTCCGAAAGTCAGCATGACGATAAACAGATGATAACAGGAAAACTTTATCATAGCTACTAAGTACTGAGCTGGTAATCGACTTTTTTTCATACTTTTGAATGATTTTGTTTTTTCGTTCTCGACACTGAAGAAACTGATCGCCATTCCCCTCATCCGGTCACATTGGAATAAAGGGGGCGCTTACGGGCTGACGGTGCTGGTACCACTGTCAGCTTTTTTTCTGCGGTTGTATATGGTAACTATGCCTGCATAAAGTTAAGGATTTAGGTGATTATTGATTTTCTACAATGATTCTTGCGTCCACGACATGATAGGTCAGCCCCATCGTCTTACAGATGAGGTCGAGCTTTTCAAACAGGCTCTCGTCTTCCAGGCCGATTTTCAACCGCCGGCCCTCCGCGAGATCCCGGTCATAAATGATCTCGATGCCGTAGGCTTTTTCCAGCGTTTCAAAAACCTTCGACAGGGGTGTCTGGTCAAAATCAAATTCCTTCTTGCTGGCGCCGGCCACGAGCAGCGGCTCCGGCACGAGCAGCTTGCTGAACTTTTCGAGATCGGTGGAAAACTCCGCCTGCTGGTTGGCAGCCAGGACCAGCCCGGGCACCTGCGGGTTGTCCCCGCCGCTTTCGAAATATTTCCGCTCAAAAACGGAAACTTTACCTGACCTCACCGAAACCACGACCTTCGGCGCATCGTCGTAGGCCTTTATCCTGAAACTGGTACCGAGCACTTTTACGACGGTCTTGTTGGCAAATATGATAAAGGGATGCCTCGGGTCCTTCCTGATATCAAAGAACGCTTCTCCGTACAGGTACACCACCCTGTTCCTGGCATGAAATTCTTTCGTATGCACAATCCGGCTGTTTCTTTCCAGGTTAACCACACTTCCGTCATCGAGAACGATCCGTTTTACTTCTTCCCCCTCGTTCACGTATTCGGTCACCGGCGTCATATCCCTGCGGGCTTCCGATCCGGCCTGCCTCCTCCCCTCCCGGGCGGGGCCTTCCGGGTAGGTAAAAAACAGGAAAGTGCCGGCCATTACCAGCACAGCCGCCGCCGCATACTTCCAGCGCCAGCCCGTCGCGGCGACTCCCCTGCGACGGTTGACATGGCTTTTCACCTGGCTCCAGATCGCCTCCGCCATGTATTCCTCCTCCTCCGAAGGCTGCTTTCCAGACAGCTTTTGCACTAGCTCGCGCGCAGCCAGTATCTTGTCCACCTGGTGCGGATATTCGTTCAGATAGCTTTCCCAAAAGGCACATTCTTCAGGCGTACGCTCCCGTACCCATTTCTGGAAGGATTCGTCAAAAGCAAAATCTTCTATTTCAAACCTTGAAAAATCTCTGAACATCTGACTTCATATTGCGTTAATATATACCCAGTGCAAAAAGCACCGCGTTTTAATCCATTTTTTTTGCTTTTTTTTTTAAATTCTGGAAAAACAGCCGAAGAATGCTTTCCGCCGTCATGGCTTCGGGGCGCACGCCGACGCCCCGGCCGTCAGAGAAGGTTATCAAAAAAAGAGAATACCATCAGCAGCACCAGGACATCGCGGAGGTTCTTCAATGCCGTATAGATAAACTTGCAGGCCGACTGGTAGTTCACTCCCATGATGCGCGCGACCTCCTCGTTACTCAGCTCTTCGAAATAGCGCAGGTGAATCGCCTCTTTCTGGCGTTTGGGCAGCTGTGCAATGGCCGCCAGGAGCCTCCCCGACTGCTGGGTACCCGATTCCTCCCGCAGCAGCCTGGCCTCCGCGGTATCGCCGTCGGGCTCGTATTCGGCATATTCCAGTCCTTCCATGCTGTTGGCCTTCAGGTATTTCAGGATCTTGTACCGCAGCGATTTCAGAAGGTAATAGCGGATAGAATGTACGTTCGTCAGCCGCTCGCGGCTATCCCACAGCTCCATAAACAGGTCCTGGACGCAATCCTGCACCACATGTCTGTCGCTTGTTATCTTGAACCCGTAGCTGATCAGGTGGTGGATGTTCTTCTGGTACATAAACTCGAAAGCCAGCCGATCCCCGTTACGGAAGGCCTGCCAGATGGATTGATCATCCTTTCCATGTCCTGTATCCGAAAAAAAATCGTTCCTCATGATGTGCAAACAAAGTGTTAAAAATCCCGCCGTTTCCTATAAAAAGGACAGCTGCCCGCCCGGCACGACGTCCTTTCCCTCCAACCCGATCAGGTCGGCCACCTCGTACTGCCTGCGCAGCGGGTTAAACTTCCTGATGGCAAATTCCCGGCATTCAAACGCTGCTTCAAACGCAGGAAAAATAGAATAAGCCAGCCTGATCTGCTCCATTGTAAGCCGCCGGCCGATGGTCATGTGCGGCGCCTTCGATTCGTCGGCCCATTTTTTCATGTATTGCCTCTTCAGCTTTTTGTCAAACCCGTTCCGGATGCAGGCATAGGCAGACCGGACAAGGTCGGCCGATGCATCCGTCAGCCGGACATAAAACGCGGGATAATAGCTTTCAAAATGACCATACCCCGAAAATGTGACCGGGAAAGCGGACAGGCCCGATACCTGCCTGCGGTATTCCGCCAGCACCTGCGGGTAGTCCCCCTCTTTCGCCTCGAAGCCATCGAGGGAAATGTGCCCCCCGGCATTTACGCTTGCATAGCTTTTGCCTATCCCCGCCTTCAGCTCCAGCTTCATCCGGCTTACCTCCAAAGCCACGGACGGCGGCGGTATGATCGCCAGCGAATACGATACCAGGCTTTCAGGCTCCATTTTCCTCCCCGCCATTTGCCTGCCCCTCCGGGCGAATCTCATACTTCTCACCCAGAAACCCAATTGTCGCCTTCATCAGCGTCCTGAGCGCAGCCTCATCCAGGTCGGAAAGCTTCTTCGCATAGATACAGGCCTTCCCCATCTTAAATTTCCCCAGCGCATCCAGCAAATGCGCATCTTCCTCCCGGCCGGTATATACATACAGCGACAAGGCGGCCTTACGGGGTGAAAACCCGATCAGCGGCGCATAGCCTTCGTGACCGCTGTGGTACCTGTAATGGTAGCTGCCGAACCCGACGATGCTGCTCCCCCACATCCGGGGCTCGCAGCCCGATACTTCCTGCATGATTTCCAGCAACCTGAGGCTATCCTTCCGCTGCTGCCCGCTCTCCACCGAATTGATAAACCCGGCCACGCTTTCCTCAGTTTCCCTGGTCTTGTTTTCTGCCATTTTCGTCAAATTATATGCGGGAGCAAACACCCCGTATCCCGCAGTCATCTCCGGTCAAATATAAAACCCAGGCTTCCCCGATACCAATATCCGGCAATTTTTCTTAAAAAATATCCTGTGAAGGGCCAAAAATGTTTAAATTCCTAGGAATAAGAAAAAACCCCGGAAGAGACGGCAAATAGGCCCTTATCCGGACCGGGCAGACAGTTTCAAAATAAAGAAATAAGCACAATGACAGTACCGGCCGAATCCTTTGCAGACAAAATAATTCATTTTAACCGGCAGCTAAAGTATACCGGCAGCTTGCCGGACGGCTTCCAGGTGTTGAATCCCTACCTCGACAACCCGGAAACGATCCGGGTAATGGAAGCGTTTTACCAAAAATACTACAGTGATCCCGGTCCGCGGCGGTTTATCATCGGCATCAACCCCAGCCGCCACGGAGCAGGCGTGACCGGGGTTCCGTTTACCGACACCAAGCGGCTGAAATCAGTTTGCGGCATCCCCATGCAATCGGCCTATACCCACGAGGTATCTTCGGTTTTTATATACGACATGATCGCCGCTTTCGGGGGAGCCGAAGCATTTTACAGGCAGTTTTTTATCAACTCCCCTTTTCCCCTGGCCATTCTCCGGAGGGCGGAGAACGGAAAATGGCTGAACGCCAATTACTACGACGCTCCCGCACTTTTCGAAACAGTGCAGGACTTCATGATCGCATCGCTGAAGACGTTTACCGGCTTCGGCCTGGATACGACCGAAGTGTTTGTGCTGGGAAAGAAAAACGCAGCCTACCTTTCCAGGCTGAATGAGAAGGCGAAGCTGTTCGGTAAGCTGACCGTCCTGGAACATCCGCGGTTTATCCAGCAATACAAATCGAAAGACCAGCTGCTGTACATCGACAAGTACCTGGAACTGTTG
>JBEBSO010000110.1:0-8924 GCA_040394275.1 Telluribacter sp. | reverse complement strand
CGCGCCTGCTCTTGTTCCGTTCGGGGTGGGGCAGCCCCGGGGAGGAGTTGCTCTCTTTCGACGGATGCTGCGTACAGTTTTCCACTTAGTGTCCTTTTTTATCCCTGATATCGGGTGTATGTTTGTATCTTTAAAGCGTTCATTACAGTTCACCATAATTTATCAGAAATCATGAATCCCGGATTTGACCCAGAAGAAATTGCCCTGCTCAAAAGTGAGTGCGCCGCCGAACGCCGAAGTTTTGTTTACGTAGAGGATGAATATGGTGAAGATGATGATGTGACCGATGAGCATGCGCACGTCCAGTTTGTCGGAAGCTACGAAGGGAAGGAGGTGATTTATGATGCGTTCCTGTACACGTTGCGGCTGCATCATGCGGCGCAGGTGTATGACCTGGCCCTGGAAAGGGTTCGGAAGCAGGTCCCTTCGTATGTGTCGCCTGAAGAGCGGGGGGATGAGGAGCAGGATGATGAAAATGACCTGCTGCTGACCGAAATGATCGAAGAAATTGAGGAAAACGAGGAGATAAAGGTGAGTGAGCACATAGAGACCGACCCGGATTTCGAGTTTGGAATCGGGCTTGAGGTAGGGCTCAATGTGGAAGAGGTGACAGAAGAGGTGGTCGCCGGGTTCATCAGCGCCTTCAATTCGGGCACGCTTCGCCTGGATAAAAGCCTGTATTCCTTTCACAGCGAAGGCGACGAAGAGGACGACTACTGAGGAGGATTCATGGCCCGGAAGAGACAGGGTTAAAAGCAGTAAAGCCTTTCCGCGAGGAAAGGCTTTACTGTATAAGTCAACCCGTGCCGACCGGATGTTATCTGGTCAGAGCACGACGCTTTTGACGGTCTCGATGATCCGGGCCGCCACTTTATAAGGATCGGCGGCGGAATTGGGACGGCGGTCTTCCAGCCAGCCTTTCCATCCTTTCTGAACGGTGACGATCGGGATACGGATGGAGGCGCCGCGGTCTGAGATGCCGTAGCTGAACTGATCGATGGCCTGGGTTTCGTGCTTACCGGTCAGGCGGAGATGATTGTCCGGACCGTATACATCAATGTGTTCTTTGATGAATTTGCCGAATTGGTTGCAGATCTTGTCATAGGTCTCCTTGTTGCCTGCCGTTCTGAGTACAGAGTTGGAGAAGTTGGCGTGCATGCCCGAGCCGTTCCAGTCGGTATTGCCGAGGGGCTTACAGGCCCAGTTAACCGTAACGCCGTATTTTTCACTGATCCTCTCCAGGAGATACCTGGCTATCCAGATCTGGTCCCCGGCTTCTTTTGCGCCTTTGGCGAAGATCTGGAACTCCCACTGGCCGGCAGCTACTTCTGCGTTGATTCCTTCTACGTTGAGGCCGGACTCCAGGCAGGCATCCAGGTGTTCTTCCACGATTTCCCGGCCGAATGCATTGGCGGCGCCCACCGAACAATAATAGGGGCCCTGCGGCGCGGGATAGCCGTTCAGCGGGAAGCCCAGCGGCTTGTTTGTTTCGGGATTCCAGAGGAAATACTCCTGCTCGAAGCCAAACCAGAAGTCGTTGTCGTCGTCCTGGATGGTAGCCCTTGCGTTGGTCTCATGCGGTGTCCCGTCAGAATTAAGCACTTCACACAGAACCAAATAGCCATTTTTTCGCTGCGGATCCGGATGGATCGCTACAGGTTTTAAAATACAATCTGACGATCCTCCTTTCGCCTGCCCGGTGGAAGAACCGTCAAAAGACCATAGCGGCAAATCTTCAAGTTTGCCGCTGAAATCGCTCTCGATCTTCGTTTTGCTGCGAAGGTTTTGCATTTGCGGACTTCCGTCGAGCCAGATGTACTCAAGTTTAGCTTTTGTCATAATTAATTCTGTATATTAGAAAAAGAGATAGATGATTTCGCGATTTCCGGCCGCAAATATAGCGCCCGCAGAGTAACATGTAAAATATTGCTTAACAAAAAAGAGAATTGACAAAATAATGTTGTGAAAACAGAACTATTCTTAGTTTAATATGAATTTTTTGCACAAAAATAGGCCTGTTTAATAATTTGGTGTTTTTGGACCTAAAAATGTAATTTGTTGAAAAACCCGATTCAAATTTAGTTAATTTTTGAAAATAAAATATAAAATCAAAAAAAATAGGTTTAAAATATCAGCAGATATCGTGTTTTGAGATGTCGTGCGTATCTTTTATTTTTCGTTGAAAAGTACAAAATGTAGCCTGTGCGGAAGTAGCTATGCATATTTTTTATCAACCGGATGACGGGGCGTCTTTTCTGACCGGTGTAGAAGCCCAGCATTGCCTGAAGGTGCTGCGGCTTTTACCCGGTACGGATATTCAGCTGGTGAACGGACGGGGCCGTATGGAGACGGCGACGATCCGGAGCATATCAAGGGACAAGGTGGAATACAGCCGGCGGGAAGGAAGTGAGGAAGGTCTTTTGCGGGACTACCGCCTGCACATGGCGGTTTCGCCGACAAGGAAAGCGGAACGCAACGAGTGGATGGTCGAAAAAATGGTCGAACTCGGCGTGGATGCGATAAGCTTTGTCAGGACCGAGCACAGCCACAGGGAGAGCTTCGGGCGTATGGCGAACCTGGAGCGGATGGAAAGGGTCGCCGTGGCGGCCATGAAGCAGTCCAGGCAGTCGAGGCTGCCTGAATTCAGCGTCTGGGATGATTTCCATGCGTTCGTGGCTGCCTGCCGGGAGGAGGAGCGCTTCCTGGCATATGTACCGGAACAGGCGCCGTCGCCGCACCTGCTGATGCAGTCGGCGGGGGGAGATGTCGTGGTGCTGATCGGTCCTGAGGGAGATTTCAGCCCCGGGGAAATCGGGTTTGCGCTCGGGTCCGGCTTCCGCGCCGTGTCCCTGGGGCCTACGCGGCTGCGCACCGAAACGGCAGCGGTAGCGGCGTGCCATGCCGTTCACCTGGCCAGGATCAGACCGGGCGAAAAATAGGCATACCACGGACGGGATCTTTAAGAAAGGCTTATATTTGGCATAGTAAATAAACTATTTTTATCCGGTGCCCCGCATCAGCCGGGGGCAGCCTGCTGAAAGATCCCGGAAGCGCATCGAGAAGCTATGAGGTGGTTACTTATTTTCTTTTGTATCGGGTGGATGGCCTCCAGGGGGCAGGCACAGCAGCAGTACTCTTTTAAGCTGGCCAAGCTGAAATACGGCGGGGGAGGAGACTGGTATGCAGACAAGACTGCGCTTCCCAACCTGGCCAAATTCTGCAATGCCCAGCTGCGTATGAATATCAATCCCCAGGACGAGGTGGTGGAGGTCGGGAGCCGGGAGCTGTTTTCCTACCCGTTTGTTTACATGACGGGTCATGGAAACGTTTTGTTTACCGATGCAGAGGCGCTCAACCTGAGAAACTACCTTCTGTCCGGCGGTTTTCTCCACATCGATGACAACTACGGCCTGGATGCATATGCCCGGAGGGAAATGAAGAAGGTTTTCCCGGAATTGTCTTTTGTGGAGCTTCCTTTCCATCACCCGGTGTACAGCATAAAGTACAAATTCCCCAACGGGCTTCCCAAGATTCACGAGCACGACGGGAAGCCGCCGCAGGGGTTCGGGCTTATCTGGCAGGGGCGATTGGTCTGTTTTTACTCCTATGAGTCGGATTTGGGCAATGGCTGGGAAGATCAGAGCGTGTATAACAACCCGGAGGAGATCCGGCAGGAAGCTTTGCGCATGGGGGCAAATCTACTTATTTATGCCACAACTGTGTTTGATTAGATTTCGTTTAAATAGTAAAATTGTTATATTTGTGGTATAGTTACCTGCCAATTCATAATTCACTGTTTTCATGTATATCGTCTTAGCGGTTTTTGTCCTTCACTGGTACCTTTCCCTTTTTTGTCAGACTTTCTTTTTGCATCGGTACTCAGCGCATAAAATGTTCCGGATGAACAAGTTCTGGGAGCGTTTTTTTTATTTGCTGACTTACATTTCCCAGGGTTCTTCTTACCTGAGCCCGAGGGCTTATGCCGTCCTGCACAGGATGCACCATGCCTTCAGCGACACGGCGAAGGACCCGCATTCCCCGCACCATACAAAGAATGTTTTTACAATGATGTGGGAAACCAAAGATATCTATAATGCCGTGCTGCACAGGCGCAAAGCAGTGGAAGCGCACTTTGACCGTAATTTCCCGGAGTGGAATTTTGTGGAAAAGCTGGGAGATTCCTGGGCTTCCCGGATCGGTTGGGGACTGTTGTATTCCGCTTTTTATATCGTGGCTTACCTGTACCTGGATATGCACTGGGCGTTTTTCTTCCTGCTTCCCATCCATTTCCTGATGGGGCCGATTCACGGTGCCATCGTCAACTGGAGCGGTCATAAATACGGCTACCAGAACTTTGACAATCACGATCATTCCAAAAACTCGCTGATCTTCGATTTCCTGATGATGGGTGAGTTGTTTCAGAACAATCACCATAAGCGGCCGAATGCGTTGAATTTCGGTTCCAAATGGTATGAAATAGACCCGACTTACCCTGTGATCAAGCTGCTATGCAAGCTCAGGATCATCGAGGTGAGAAAGAAGGCGGCGGACGGCCACTGAGCAGCCCTGCGGTGGCAGCAAAAAACGGGGTGAGCCAGAATGGCTCACCCCGTTTTTTGTGACGGGTCAGAAGAATTCTATGCAGCTGGGTTCGGACAGGGAAGCGCTTTTCCGGACAAAGCGCATCTGCCCGGTAGCCGGGTCGATCCGGTAAACGGCCAGGTCGTTTGTAGCCAGGTTGGCCACCAGGAGGAAATGACCGGAAGGGTCGATGTTAAAGTCCCTCGGTGTGTCGATGGCCTCCCGGGCTTCGCCTATACTTTCCAGTGTGCCGTCAGGCTGTACCCGGAAACCATGTATGGCATGGTAGCCCCGGTTGGAGATATACAGGTATTTCCCGTTGGGGTGCATCCGGATGGCGGCAGCGGAATTGGTACCGGCATATCCGGCGGGAAGCGTGGTATACGTGCCGATGTGTGTCAGCGTCCCGTTTTTTTCGATGGTAAATGCGCAGACTGTGGCGTCGATCTCGTTGAGGAGATACAGGTGGCGCCTGGTAGTGACGATCTGGCGCGGCCCGGCTCCGCCGTGCACGGCGACCGAGGGCTGCAAAGGATGGGGAACTACTTTGCCGGATGCGTCAAACCGGTAATTCATTATTTTATCCGCGCCCAGGTCGGCTACGAAAAACGACTTCCCGTCCTTCCCGGGGACGGCGCAGTGTGCATGAGAGACCGCTTGCCTCGGCTTGTCGGGGCCGGAGCCGAGATATTGCTCCCTGTAGGTGGCGGAAAGCAGCTTCCCATCCCGGGAAGCCGGGAAGACGATGATATTTCCACTGGTATAATGGGCCGAAAATACAAGCCTGCCTGAGGGGCTGACGGAGACATAGCACGGGTTGGTGCCTTCCGACGGCTGCTCGTTGAGCAATGTCAGGCTCTTGTCCTTGTTAACCGCAAAAGCGACGATCTTGTTTTTCCAGCTGACGGAATAGAGATACTTTTTGTCCGGAGAAAAGGCCAGATAGCCGGGTGCCGTTACGTCTTTGTAAGCATATAGCGTACTTACTTCTCCCGAGGCAGGATCCAGCCTGCACAGTGTGATGGGAGAATTGCCGGTTTTGTCTGTCGAACCGGCGTAGAAGTAGATGCCGGTTTTTTCTTGTGCCATGCCGCCCTTCAGGTACAGGGCGGCCAGGAATATAAGCAGGAGCCGCATACAGGTTCAAATAAGGTTAGGTACATCTTCTTTTACTATTTACATATAAAAAAAGCCCGCCACAAATAATGGAGGGCTTTTTTATGCTTCCGGTGATTACTCGTTCTTAAGGATCCTGAAGGCAGCGGACCTGCCGTCATTTTCTACCCTCAGGATATATACACCTGCCGGCAGGCCGGCCGTGTCTATGCCGGAAGCTGCCTGGCTTATGTTTTTCCGGGAAATGGACCGCCCGTTGGTGTCGAAAAGATGGATGGTTCCCCCCACTTTCACCGTGCTTTTCAGGGTGACGATGCACTCGGAAGAGACCAATGTGGGTGAGACGCTGACCCATTTGTACCCGGCCCCGGATTCTACGCCGAGGATCGGATCGACCTGTATGGTAGCGCTTCCTGTTACTTTACCGGTACCGCAGGCATTTTCTATGCGGGTAATCTGGTAAACGGATGTTGTTTCAGGCTGTACCGTGGCAATGTAAGGGCTCACGCTGGTGGTTACCGGGATGTTGTTCACACCATCCGTCAGGTTGAAAGTCCAGGAAGGTTTGCCGCTGAGCTGGATCGAGATTTGCGCGCTCGATCCCACCAGGATAGTAGCCTGGGTGGTCAGGAACGTCGCCTGGGGAAGCGGGTCTACGTTGACGGTAGATGCGCTGATGCTCCCCGGAACGATCAGATTCTGGCTCTCTCCGACCACCCTGATATAATAGGCGCCGCCGGACAGTGTATCAGGCAGGGTACCGGTAGCTTCCGTTGCCGTACGGGTGGTGGGAATGGTGAAGAAATTCTTCTCCTCCTGATTTTTGGAAATCTGGATATTGAACTGGTTGCCGCTGACAAAGTCGCCGGAAGCCTGGTAAGGGATGGAGAAGGTTTTCCCGGCACATTGCGTAGACAGGCTGGGATTGCCGGTACTGATCGTGGGGACAAGCACGGTGATCATCGCGCGTCCGATCGGGGTGCCTTTTCCGCAGCCGTTGGTTACTTCCGTTACCTGGTAAGTGGTGGTCCTCTCCGGCGACACCCGGATGACCAGAGGATTTTGCGACGTGCTGCCCGAAATGCTGGTAGGAGCGATTACGTAGCTCCACGGACCGTCTCCGGTAAACTGTACCCGGATCTCCGCCGATCCTCCGAGACTGATGGACTGGTCTCCGCTGATGGTTGCAGACGGGAACGGACGGATGCTCACCCTGATTTCTTCTTTCGGGCTTTCACAGCCGTTGCTCCCGGTCTGGGTGACAAAGAAAGAATAGTCCGCCACGTTTGTAGTTACGGGAACCAGGGGTTGGGTCCTGAATTCGGTCGTATTGGCCGACAGGTACCACTTCAGGTTGCATCCCTGCGCGGAGGCCGGCGAGGACACTGCATTCTGGCAGTAAGTAACCGGGGATACGACAGAGGGCTTGGGAGTAGTCTTGATAAGCACCCTGATCTCTGACCGGTCTCCTTCACATCCTTCCAGCGTCTGGCTCACAAAAAACGAAGTAGTACCCCCGTTTTGGGTGGAGGGGGTGGGTGCAACCGGGCTCGCGCTTCCTCCGGTACCCGTCGGGTACCAGTTGGGGATGGCATTGGTCACCAGGCTGGCGTTCAGCGGGGTAGCGGCGTCAAACTGACAGTATTCGATATTTGGCGTTACGCCCGGTAGTTCGGGTAGTTTCTTAATGCGTACCTGGAGTACGGCACGGGTGGCACTTTCACAGTTCTTAGCGGTGACCTGCGTGGCATAATATGTGCTTTCACCACTGTTTTTGAGGTTAATGACCGGTGCAGCCGCCAAAGCTCCGCCGGTAGCGGGTGTAGAGTACCACTTCACGGTATTGGGTGAGGTGGCGGTAGCAGTCAGGGTTACCGACTGGTCCTGGCGTGTCTGGCAGGCAATGTAATCGGTCACGGTCGGTACAGCCGGCAGCGGGTTAACGGTTACAGTAAGCGGAGCTCTCGGACCCTCGCAGGAAAGCGTAGCCGAATAGGCAACGGTCTGGGACACATGATAGATGGTATTCCCGGTGGCGGTAGTGGCCGGTGTCGGTGCAGTGCCGAGGGCTGTTCCGTTAGTGGCTACCGTATACCATTTCAGCGTATTGGCTCCGGTAGGCGTGGCAGTAAGCGGCGTGGCTGTAGCCTGCAGACACAGGTCTACCGGGGTAGTAACGGTCGGAGCCAGGGGCAGCTCTTTTACTTCGAGAGATATTTTGGCTCTGGTACTTTCACAGCCGCCTGAGGTCTGCGTTACGTAGAAATCCCTGGTGCCGGATGTCGTGGTTGTTGGTGCCGGTGCCTGCGACACCCCGGTGCCGCCTACGGCAGCTGTATACCATTTCAGCAGGCCGGTGGCGGCAGTTACCGAATTGAGCAGCTGCGTGGAGGTAACGGTACCGTTTTTGCAAACAGGAGACAGGTCCGTTACGGTGGGAGCCACGGGCACCGCTTTCACTGTCACATCCATGCGGAACCGCTCACTCTCACAATTGTTCAGGGTCTGGGTGACGTAGTAGGTTTTAGTACCCAGGGTGGTGGTAGAAATGACGGGCGCCTGGCTTACCCCTGTTCCCCCGCTGGAAGCGGTATACCACAGCAGGCCGGTACCTTCCACATCGAGCGGTGTGGCGGTGGCATCTTTGCAGTATTCCGTCAGCGAAGCCGCTGTCGGCACCGGCGTCTTGTGCACATTGACGACGATGGCTTTGCGCGGGCTCTCGCAGCCGGTTACAGTCTGGGTAACGTAATAAGTGGTTGCTCCCTCTGTTGCGGTGGCCGGGGTGGGAGCTGTTGTGCTTCCGGTTTCGGAAGGATTGGACGTCGTATACCACTTGAGATTGGTACCGGAGGTGACGCTCAGCGGGGAGGCTGTGGCCCCGATGCAATAGTTGACCGGAGTGGTGGCCGCAGGTGCTGCGGGATTGTCCACGATGGTCACGGTGATGTCGGTGGCAGGGCCTTCACATCCGGAGCTGTTTACCTGGGATACTTTGTAGATGGTGACGCCTACCGTACCGGTAGGGGGGGCATATGCTGTAGTGGAAGACGCGTTGGACGGGTTGTACCATTTCAGTGTATGGTTGCTGGACGGTGTCGACGTCAGCGCGGTGGAGGCGTCGAGCCAGGAGCCGGGCAGTTTGGAATACGATCTGCGACATCGTGAAGGAGACTTGGCGGCCAATGAGGTAAGGATGTCGGCGCCGCGGCGAGCCCCGCTACGGA
>JBEBSO010000109.1:0-8961 GCA_040394275.1 Telluribacter sp. | reverse complement strand
ACGGATCCGGATCATGGTCTCCTCCGTAATATCGAATTCCTTTTCCAGCTGTTTACGGTGTCCGGCCGCCATGGCTCCTCCCCGCTCGTACTTTTTGCGCTCCGCCCTGAATTTCAGGAAATTGGCGTAAATGGCCTCCGAAAAAAGAATCTGGTCTGCCACGTGACGGCAGGTGACCGCAAAGCCCTCCTCGTTTACGAAAAAAAGTGTAGCCGTTCCCGGCACAATGCCTGTTCCGCCGTAATAGCGTGAAATAAAGTGAATCGGGCGGGTATACTGGTCAACGTTACGGATGGCTTCAACAAACATGTTTTACAGAAGGGGTTCGAAAGTTTGAAGGGATTCGGAAATAGTTCTAAAGTTAGAAGGAGTTCAGAAATAGTTCGAAGGAGTTTGGAAGGAGTTTGGAAATAGTTCGAAGGGGTTCGGAAGGAGTTCAACTATAGAACTCTTGAACTATAAAACTCTTAAATCTTTCCACCCCGACACAACCTTATTTGGGACAGACAATCCGGTAGAACGTATAGCTGACCGACAGTCTCAGGTAGGCATACATATCCGGGAGACCGGGATCGCCCTGGGAAAATCTGCCGGCGGCGGCGTTGTCACCCAGATCATCCAGGTAGTCATTAAAGGTTTTACGTGCACCAAATTCGGCGCCGATGCTCCAGGGTCTCCGGATTTCGTACTTTACCCCGATCCCGAACGGGAGCGTCAGCCCGGACCTGCGATAAGCGCCGGTCTGCTGGGAAGGGCGGAAGCCCATGTACCCGGCTCCCCCGAAAACGTAGGGAGTCCAGTTTACGGCATGCCTGCCGGCCTCGTAATTGAAAAAGTTATATTCCGAGACCAGGTCCCCTTCAAACAGGACCGTCCGGAAGGCTTTCCCCCGCTGCTTCTGGTAGGGATCACGACTGTACTGGTCGTCCGCCGTCATCAGCCCTCCCAGCACTTCAGCCCGGAAAGTAACCGATTTACTTACGTTGTAGCGGAGAAACAGGCTGCCGGCAGGCCTGGAGAACCTCAGGTTATGTGCGGGAGACACATCCCCTTTGTAGTTGAACACACCGATACCCGCCCCCGTCTCCAGCTTTTGGGACCAGGCGCATCGGGCCGTCAGCAGTACAATACAAACGATAAAAAAGCGATTCAAAAACACAGATACGGAGTTTGTTTAGCTACCTGAGCGGCGGGCATTTTACCGGGCTGGTCAGCACATAGTGAATGGAAATTGTTCCCGTCATGTAGGAATCCATCCGGTCCGACCTTGTCCCCCTGAGCATCTGGGGCTCGACCATTTCATTGATAATGGAGGTTCTGTCACCACCTTTCCTGGCGGCGGATGTCTCCATGGTCCGGTTTGACATCTGCTCTGCCAGCGAGCCCGGTACCAGTATACCCGGCTCCGGATAGTCCCGCGCGACATCGTCCAGGTAGTCGGTATTGGTAAACCTGTAACTGAGCTCTGCCGTCACATCAAACCTCCTGTTGATCTTATACCTGAGGCCTAAACCTACCGGGATGACCAGCGCCACCGTCGAATACGGCTTCTCATACCCGGGATTTCCCTGGCCTTCAGTATTCAGCTTCCGCAGGTTCACCCAATCCCCCCCTTTCCCGGCGCCAGTGGCCGAAGGGGTACGGGCTTTGGGTGTGTGCGCCACCGCACCTATCCCGGCAAAAAGGTAGGCCCCGAACTGTGCCCGCCTGTCAAAAGTCCTGCTGTCAGGGGTCAGCTTGTAAATACCGGTTGCCGAAAATTCAAATAAATCGTTACGGAAGTGCAGGTTGCGCTGCAAATGCGGCAGGTATGTATTCCTCCCTTTGGCGTTCATGCCATAATCATCTCCCACGATGCGGGCCCAGGAAAGCGACGCCCTTCCGCCCAGCCTGCTGGTAAAATGCCTGGTATAATTCCCCGTTACGCTATATCTGATCAATTTAAATGTCGATTCGATCGGCTTGTTCAGTCCCGCCATGTCTCCGTAGTAGCTGGAAGTACCCACTCCAAAACCAACGGTAGAAAAAGGCATAAAGAAATTCTGGGTGCGCTGCGCATCCGCCTCCCTTCCGGCGAGTACCGAAAACATCAGCAGCAAGCCCATCCTCATCCTCCTGTTCATTTTTATTAAACTGTAGCGTGACATATTCTATTGAATTATCAAATTAGTTCATGTGTTTAAGAGTTCAGGGGTTTGGAGAGTTCAAATGAGTTCCGGAGTTCGAATGAGTTTAAAAGTTCTGGAGTTCAAGAGTTCTAAAGTTCAAGAGTTCTAAAGTTCTAAAGTTCAAGAGTGCGGAAAGCACTAACTCCGGAACTAAATTAACTCAGGCACAAAGCCCGCAGGTCCGGAAGACGCCAACTCTGAAACCATGCGCCCCGTGTTCAGCCAATATCAATATTGAAACGTTGCCCCGTTTAGTTTATTTAATCTCACGGCCATTTATTTGCCCTGCTGAGCAAGCTCATCTTCCCTCCGGTTCGGAGGAAGACCCCGGTATCTCGCCGAGACCTGCCAGGCAGCGGATCAGGCTGTCCCGCCAATAGGGCACTTCTATCCCGAAACCGGCCCTGATCTTCGACTTGTCCATCACCGACCAGGCCGGCCTTACGGCTTTGGCCGGGTATTCTGATGTTTTGACCGGTGAAAGCTTTACCCGTATGCCGCTGATGTCAAAAATGGCTTTGGCAAAATCATACCAGGAGGTAACCCCTTCGTTGCTATATTGGTATACGCCATAGTCCCTGCTTCCCGATGCAATGATATCAAGAACGGCACCGGCCAGATCGACGGCATAAGTAGGTGAGCCAACCTGATCGGCAACCACTCCCAGCTGTTCGCGCTCCCGGCCCAGCCGCAGCATGGTCTTTACAAAATTGTTTCCGTATTCGGAATAAAGCCAGCTGGTTCTCACGATAAAATGCGCTGTCAACGCGGCCTGCACCTCCCGTTCGCCTTCCAGCTTGGTAAGCCCATATACGTTTTCCGGCAGGGCAGGGTCGGTTTAGGACAGCAACTTCGGGACGTCGCCTTTAAACACAAAATCAGTAGAAATATGTACGAGCACGGCATGAAACAGCCGGCAGGTTTCCGCTACATTCGCTGCCCCCTTGCTATTGACAAGCCGGCAGGTTTCGATATCATCCTCTGCTTTGTCCACCGCGGTATAGGCGGCGCAATTGATCACGTAATCCGGCTTTTCTCTTTCAAAAAGCCGGTGGAGCAATTCCGGAGCGAGTATATTGCCTTCCTCTTCCGACGGAAATGAAATCGTGTCAAGGCTACGCGCGGCGGACACCTGCCGGAGGCAGCTTCCCAGCTGGCCCGAGGCGCCGAGTACGACAATCTTCATAAACGGTACAAATGGTTACTTTCCAGGCCCGAAACTAAGCGGTTTTTTGCAATATCCACACGATCCGGTCAGAATTTACAGCAAATCCTTTCTCAGAGACAGACGTAATCCGGTAGTAGCAGGGTAAAGCCCCCCCCTGTCGACTGCAACCCCCAACCCGATGCTGGTGTTTCCTCCCAGGATATAGAAAGCCCGTTGGAAGGTCAATATGCCCGAGAATTGTCTCGTATCGGGCCGGGAAGCATAGAAAGTCCCCTGATTGGAACTGTAAGAAAGCCTGGTAGCCCACAGGGTGCTCCCCAATTTCCCGCTTGCACCCAGGTGGCCCAGGGTCACCCTGTTGTTGTTGGCAAAGGCTGCTCCGGTGGGCGGGAAAAGATTTGTCCCGGAAGGCGTGATAAACGGTGTCCCGATCGTCCGCCAGAAATAGGACCAGCCATCCCTGACCTGGGCATTGTTGAAGTAATCATCGCGCCCTCTTGAGGCGTTGATCACCTGGCTTTCTCCCTGGTTTTTGGTATGAAGCAGCTCTATTAAAAGTGTATTCACTTCGAAAAAGGAAGCATCTGTATTCTTAAACCTGATTCTCAATCCATTCAGGCCGTCTTTGATGTTGGCGAGGTAGAAAAGGGAACCGTCTTCCACCAGGTTCTGGCGATAGGCCAGGATATTTATACGGTCATTTTCCCATTCCAGGGCTCCGTCTACCGAAGCCAGGTGGTTTCCTACCCTGTTTGAATTGTCAAACTGGCTTCCGCTCCTCAATCTTCCGTTGGGTTTAAGCCCGGTAATCACATACCAATAGGCCTGCAGATCGGCAGGCATCTGCTCATCCTGGGCAAAAAACGGGGTCTTCCCCCCCCATTGCACCGCATGTGTAAAACCCGCGTGAAGCTTCAGCTTGCGACCGGGCTTACCCAACCTCAGATACAGGCTTTTGTGATGCAGCTTCAGCTTACTGGTAAACAGCCGGTTGGCTTCAAACCAACCCTCGGCATACGTACCCTTTACATAAAGCCACCGGTTGGTGAAAGGAACCGGCGTGTACTCCGTAAAACCCAGCTGGATCCTCGGTATCGGCAAAGCATTGCCGGAAAAAAGATACGCACCCGATCCCAGTTCTTCTCCTGCAAATCCATACAGCTCCTTTCTTCTCCCTGCCGAAAGCTCCAGCTCTTTGTATTTAACGGCCGCGTAGGCCTGGGGCAGCCAAAGCTTGCTTTCTTTCGCCGCGTAGCCAACGCCTTCGATCCCGATTCCGTAGCTCCAGTCGGATTTGCCCGGCCTGTAGCCGGCTTTCCACCCGAGCGTCAATCCCCCCGCGTTGCCCGTCACCGGCACGACACCCCATTGGTTGGTCTGGAGCCAAAAAGGAGTCCGGGATATATCGGCACCAAATGCAGACAGCTCTGCCCAGGCTTCCTGCTTCAGTACATGCACAGTATCTTCTGCAGACTCCTGCCCGGCTCCGGTGTAAGTTATGCAAAGGCAGATAAGCAATATTTTCCATCTGCAGCCGGAATTGTCATTCTCTTTCTGATAAATCTTCATCCTGCTTTTTTTAAGATTTTTTGGTTGCCCGCAAATATCCCCCTGTCCCGCATTCGCTACACCTGCCGAAAAAAAGCTACAGCTTCCATCCCCACTTGACCATCAATGCACCGTTCAGGGTGTAGAGATCGCCTGCATCCAGGGCTACCGCTCCGCCTACGTATGTCCGCGTACCCAGCGGCCGCTGTCCCTGGAGCATCATATGACACTGGTTGACCGGGACAAACGGGGCACCCGGGGCATTTATCATACCGCGTCCCCCACGGTACCTGCCATCCGGGTTTGTGAAGTGCGTCCCATAATTCCTGGATAACGTCAGGCGCCCGTTAAACTCCCAGCTGTTCCAGGCCAGTATCGTGGCAAAATGCAAGGCAATAATCCGGTTATTTATGAAATAATCCGACGCATAGCCCGACTGTCCGGGTTGGGCCTCGTGCTTTGGCGTAAACAGCGGATTTCCCAATGCCCGCCCCTCATATGACCACCCGCTCGCATACAACGAGTGGTTATAATAGTGCTCCGCGCCGGAAGGGGTAGACGGGCTCCATACTTCTCCTGACTGGTTCTTGCTGTACAGGAATTCGATCAGAAACCTCTTCCAGCGAAAGGACCGCTCCGGCTCACCAAGACGGGTGATGCTGATACCAGTCAGACCGTCCGCGGTGTTCCCGAGATAAGCCAAAGCACCGACTTCATAGAAGAATTGCCTGTACAGCATCCATTTCGTTTTGTTCAATATAAAATCGATGCCAACATCCAAAGATCCCAGGTGATTACCCACCTTGCTCTGCGCCCAGACTTTCCCGAACATCACGGATTGATAAGCCTCCCAATTGCTCAGCGTAAAGGTGCTTCCGAAAATTTTGCGCTCATTTCCCCAGAATACCCCGTGGTTAAAACCGCCATACAATCTTACCTTACTCCCGGGGCGGCCGATCTTTCCGTAGAGCGACGCCTGGTGGTAATAGGTATCCGCCTCGTCGACCCATTTTTCCGATTGGATGGGCATCTTTCCCAGCCAGCCGTGTACAAAATTCCCTTTTATCGCCAGCCAGTCGCCGGTAAAAGGTATGGGATAGAACTCGGGGATCGCCAGCTGCACCTGCGGTATTCCCAGTGCATTCCCCGAAAGTGAAAACGAGCCGGAGGTAAGCAGCGTATCGGTCAGTCCTGACTGGGACCTCCACCTGCCGGCCCGCACCTCGAACATGGCCAGCTTTACTTTGGCATATCCCTGTATCAGCAGAAGATCTGCCTTCCCGCCTGCATTTGCATTGACACGTCCCTCCAGGCCGGCTCCCCAGTCCACCAGGCGGCGACGGGTGGTGTCGTAGTCCCTGCGTACCTGTCCGATCAGGCTGCCTGAAAAGCCTCCCAGGGGCACGCTTCCGTGCGCATTGGCCCGCATCCAGAACGGCACCTGTTCCGTCGAACCGTACGCCTGGGTTTCGAACTGGTAGCGGAACGGGTTTTTATTCTGGCCATTCACTACGGTGACCAGGCTGATCAGGAAAAAAGAGAGGAAAGGCAGAAATGTTCGTTGCATATCATTTGTACAAAAGCTCCATTATTGCGTATGAACGGATTGTATCGGGCCAGTGTATGTTCCTGTTATGTTCCGGCCAGATGGTCTGTGGAGACACAGACCATGGGCGGGGAGACACAGACCATGGGTGGGCGGAACGAAAGTGAAGTCGAGAAATCTCCTTCCGAGTATGCACTGTGCCCCTTTGCTCCAGTACAGGGATAGTAGGAGATGTCTCCACTTCGGTCGACATGACACTCCCCCTTCCTCCCTCCACTTCGGTCGGGATGACAGGTCGGGGTAACACTCCCCCTTCCACTGCGCTCCCCTCCCTAAAGCCTTGAATCCACCAGCTCCTTCGGCAGCACCGATTTCAGGTCAAAGAGCACCGAATCCCGTTTGGTATATTCTTTCAGATCGAAGCGAATGAAAGATTCGTGGGCTACCGCCAGCACAATCGCTTCGTATACTCCCGTGGGCCGTTCCACCAGGGTAATGCCGTATTCCTCCCAGACCTCGGCCGGGTCTGCCCAGGGATCGTACACTTCTACCTGCATGCCGAAATCGTCCAGCTCCTTATACACATCCACCACCCGCGTGTTGCGTATATCCGGACAATTTTCCTTGAATGTAACCCCGAGGATGAGCGTTCTTCCCCCTTCTACCCGGTGTCCTTTCCGGATGAGCATCTTCACCAGCTTGCTGGCTACAAATATTCCCATGTGATCGTTTACCCTGCGGCCCGACAAGATGACCTGCGGGTAGTACCCCAGGGATTCTGCTTTGTATGCCAGGTAATAAGGATCCACCCCGATACAATGCCCGCCCACGAGCCCCGGCTTGTACCTGAGAAAATTCCATTTTGTCCCGGCGGCTTCCAGCACCTCCGTCGTGTCGATCCCCATCCTGTCGAATATCAGCGCCAGCTCATTGACGAAGGAGATGTTGACATCCCGCTGGGCATTTTCAATGGCTTTGGAGGCCTCCGCCACCTTGATCGATGTCGCCAGGTGCGTACCCGCCTCGATGATCGACCTGTACAAGCTATCTACAAATTGCGCCACCTCCGGGGTTGATCCCGAGGTGACCTTCCGGATCGTGGTCAGGGTATTGACCTTATCGCCCGGGTTGATCCTTTCGGGGGAATAACCGCAAAAAAAATCGCGGTTGAACACCAGCCCGCTTTCCTTCTCCAGCACCGGCACACAGTCCTCTTCGGTGCAGCCGGGATACACTGTCGACTCATAAATGACGATATCTCCTTTCTTCAGCACCTTCCCTACAGTCCGGCTCGCACTGATTAAGGGGGTAAGGTCGGGTTTTTTGTATTGATCGATGGGGGTAGGTACGGTGACAATATAGACGGTACAACCGGAAATGGCGGAAAGGTCGTCTGAAAACTGCAACCCCTTTGCTCCTTTCAGCGCTTCGTCCTCCACTTCGTGGGTCCGGTCGTGCCCGTCGCGCAATTCCCGGATCCGCTCTCCACTGATATCAAAACCCCACACGGGGTACTTATGACTAAATTCAACGGCCAGGGGAAGCCCGACATAACCCAACCCGATAACGGCAATGCCGCGACTTGATACTTCTGAATACATAAAAAATGAAAACCTCTAAAAAATGAAACACCTTTAATTGTGCAGAGGAAGGTTATTCTTATCTAAACCAGTGTCAGGTATACAATTCGAGCAGCTTGCCGACGATCCTTTCGGCGGCAGCGCCATCCCATTTATCGGGTATCGCCCCCTTCTTCCACGCCCCACTCAATACATCGTTTAAATAGGGTTTAAGGTCACGGGGATCCGTCCCCACCAGCACGTTGGTCCCGATGGTCACCGTCTCCGGCCTCTCGGTGCTGTTGCGCAGCGTCATGCAGGGAATACCCAGCACGGTAGCCTCCTCGGTGATTCCTCCCGAATCGGTGATCACCGCCTTGCTGTGCTTTACGAGGTAAATGAATTCGTGGTAACCCAGGGGATCCACCTGCAGCAGGCGGTCGTGCGCAAACCCGATCGCGCTGATTTTCGCTTTTGTACGGGGATGAACAGGGAATACAACAGGGAATTCGCCGGTATTGTCCAGGATGGTACCCAGCATTTTCCCCAGGTTGTCCGCCTCGTCTACATTGGCCGGGCGATGCAGCGTGAGCAGGAAATAGCCGCCTTTGCTGAGCCCCTGCTCTTCCCAAAAGGGCGGCCGGCGCAATTTCGGCAGGTTACTCAGCAGCGTATCGATCATCGTGTTGCCTACCCAGTGCACCGTCTCCGGATGGGCACCGCACCTGGTGAGGTGTACGCCTGCTTCCTCGGTAGTAGTAAAAAAATGATCGCATATCGCGTCCGTCACAATCCGGTTGATCTCCTCAGGCATAGTCATATCCCCCGAACGTATCCCCGCCTCCACATGGACGACGGGCACACATAATTTCTTGGCCGTGATGGTGCAGGCCATCGTGGAGGTCACGTCCCCCACCACCAGGACTACGTCCGGGCGGAAAGCCTGCAGGTCTTTCTCAAACCCGACCATGA
>JBEBSO010000108.1:0-9038 GCA_040394275.1 Telluribacter sp. | reverse complement strand
GAGCAGGAGGGTACCTACCCGTTGCCGGAAGCGCAGCTCGACCGTTTTATGATGAAGATTTTCCTGGATTACCTGGACAAGGGCGGGGAGCTGGAGGTGATGCGCAGGATGGCGGATATCAATTTCGATTACCAGGTGAAAGCCGTGCTGACGAAGGAAGAAATATTCGCGATCCGGAACGAGATCAACCGGGTGAATATCTCCGAGACCCTGGAAAAATACATCATCGAGCTGATTTTTGCGACCAGGCGCCCGCTGGACTACAACTTCAGGGAGGAGGCCAGGTACATCCAGTTCGGGGCCTCGCCCCGGGCCTCTATTTACCTTAACCGCGCGGCCAAGGCGCTGGCGTATTTCGAAGGGCGCGATTACGTGCTGCCGGAAGATATCAAGGAGCTCGCTCCCGACATCATGAACCACCGGATCATGCTCAACTATGAAGCCGAGGCCGATGAGGTCCGCACCCAGGCGATCATCGACTCGATCCTGCGGAAAGTGGCCATAGGCTAGGGGACCGGGTCATAGCCATGCCCGCCCCAGGGATGGCACCGGCCGATTCTTTTCAGTCCCATCCAGCCCCCGCGGAAGACGCCGTACCTGCTGATCGCCTCGATCATATACTGTGAGCAGGTGGGCGTATAACGACAGGAATTGGGCAGGAAGGGCGATAAGACGGCCTGGTAGATCCGGACCATTCCGATGAATAAAAATTTCATGTCGCTTGAGGTAAATTTTTATCTTTGCCAAAGATATAATGTTTATGTATTATAAACGTTATATTAATTATTACAGATATACGAAATACAGAAGAGCAGAACAACACTTTACTTTACCTTTCATATTCTTTGCCAATGATTTCATTTATTACGTGGAATGTTTCTCCGGAGATTTTTACCATTCCTGAAATAATGGGCTTCGGACCATTACCTATACGGTGGTACGGGTTGTTGTTTGCGCTGGGCTTTTTCCTGGGTCAGCAGATCATGATCTACATTTTTAAAAAGGAAAAAAAGCCGTTGTCCGATATTGATTCGCTGACTTTGTATATGCTTTTGTCCACCGTGATCGGCGCCAGGGTAGGGCATTTCCTGTTTTACGAGCCGAAAGTCCTTTTTACCAACCCGCTTGAGGTACTGCTGCCTCCCTATGCCGGGCTGGCCAGCCACGGTGCCGCGGTGGGGATCATTGCGGGGCTGTACCTTTATTCGCGGTCGCGCAAGGCGTCGGGTCAGACGTTCTTTTGGGTGGCCGACCGTATAGTGATTACGGTTGCATTAGGCGGCGCTTTTATACGTTTCGGTAACTTAATGAATTCGGAAATCGTCGGGAAGTTTTCGGAATTGCCCTGGGCATTTCTGTTTCTGCGGAATACGGAATACATGCCTATCGTGCCGAGGCATCCTGCGCAGCTCTATGAGTCCATTTCCTGCCTGCTGCTTTTCGTCTTTCTTTTCTGGTTCTGGTCCAGGAAAAAAGAAAAGACGACGCCGGGAATTATGGTTGGCATATTTTTGGTATGGGTATTCACGCTGAGGTTCCTGTTTGAATTTGTGAAAGAGAACCAGGTGGAGTTTGAGAACAACCTGGCGCTGAACATGGGACAGATCCTGAGCATTCCCGTTGTGGCGCTGGGTATATATTTTATTTGGCGTTCCCGGCGTTTAGAGAAAAAGGTGCAGGGCGGAGTGTGAGGAGGTCTGCGGATTTGCAGGCCGGATGAAAGATATGTCGCTTCGTCAGGAGAGATGGGGTTTAGAAGCTCAGCATTTGCTGATTTTCTACCTGTTTGAGTATCTATAAACAATTTTGAATGGATTAGTTATGAGTGAGAATCGAACACAGGATTATTGGAATGAGGAGTGGGTGCGGATAGACTTTAGCGAAGTGGAAAATCCACCCCATTATGAGGTATCCAACTACGGACGTTTGAAAAGCTTTCAGAATGATCCCAAAAACGGGACGCTGATCAAAGGGTCAGTCATACAGGGATACCGTTCGCTCAACATCAGGGCTGCGGGGGGGAAAACCCTCAACAGGTATATTCACAAGCTGGTTGCGGATAATTTTGTTTCCCGGAAGAGCCTGGAGGAAAAATTTGTCATACACCTGGATTACGACAAAAAGAACAATCATTTCGAAAACCTGAAGTGGGTCACCAAGGAGGAGATGGCCGAGCACAACCGCTCCAACCCCATGGTGCTGAACCGGGTGATTCCCCGGAGGACTAAAAATTACAAGCTTACCGAAAGCAAGGTGCGCATGATCAAGAAGCTGCTGAAGAACGATAAAAACAGGCTTCGCATGATCGCCAAACAATTCGGAATTACACACACACAGCTCAACAGGATCCGTTCCGGCGAAAACTGGAAGCATGTGACGGTGGATGACGAATAGCAAGCAGTTTTCCCGGATTGACAGTAACCGGCCCGGCAGGCGTACAGCCGGCGGGAGGCGGCAGCTGTCAATCTTTTGACCTCGCAGTGGAAATCGTGAACCCGCTGCCGTATTCGTTTTCTTCGAAATCAATGAGGGCGTCGACCACATACATCAGGTGGCGCCTGTCGATCAGGACCCTGATGCCTTCCACACTGTAGGATTTGTCCATTTCTCCCGCTGTATCAAAGCCGAGCAGGAGCGTGCCGCTGCACCCGCTGCCTTTTATCCCGACCCGCAGCCCGTAGTCGTCGGGGATCTTGTTGGCGGCAAATGTTTCTATGATCTCTTTTTTCGCTGAATCTGTGATTTGAACCGGAGAATCCACAATATTTGCGCTTGTTAATTGTTTCGTATCATTTGCCCTTAATAACAAACCGGCATGGAATTAAATTCAGTTTTGACCCTCACCGTGACTGCTGCTGTCGTGACTTACGGGATGTACCTGACGATCACCTCCGTAGCACGCAGCTATTTCGAGGCGCGTAAGATCAATCTGAAAGAGAGCAGCCAGGAGAAAATACTGCCCCTCCGCCTGCAGGCCTATGAAAGAATGTGTCTTTTCCTGGAGCGGATTTCGCCGGATCACCTTGTCATGCGGCACCTGGATTCGGCCGGGCAGGCAGTGGAACTCCAGCAGCTTCTTCTCCGCGAGATCCGGGAAGAGTTTAACCATAACCTTGCCCAGCAGATCTACATCGGCGCTGACACCTGGCTGGTCATCAGGAATGCAGTAGGAGAGGTCCAGGCGCTGATCAACCAATCGGCCGCCGCGGTGGATCCGGCCGCCCCGGCCGGTGAGCTCGGGAAGCAGATTATTGAGAATGTGATCCGGCAGCATACAGCGCCGACCGATCCGGCGATCCGTATCCTGAAGGAGGAAGTGCAGGCGCTTTTTTAAACAGGGGCCTGGCCGGTTAATCGCGCCGGGTCTCCGAAACGGCCCCCGTCGCCGCCAGACTGACAAGGTCCTCGTCAGCCAGGCCGGCTGCCCTGCCTATGACGATCACCGACGGCGAGCCGATACCTGCAGCCTGGACAAGCAGCTGTATATTGCCGATCCGGCCCGTTACCGTTCTCTGGTCGGGCAGCGTGCCGTTCTGGATGATGGCAACGGGCTCATCCAGCTTGCCCAGTTCGGCGTAAGCCGCGACAATCTGCGGGAGCTTGTTCATGCCCATCAGGACCACTACCGTGGCTGTGGACCGGGCCGCCAGCTTCAGATCCGCCGATAGCTCGTGGTTTTTGGTTGTTCCGGTGACTACCCAGAAGCTTTCGCTCAGCCCCCGGACGGTCAGCGGGATCCCGGAAAGAGCCGGGACTGCATAGCTGCTGGAAATCCCGGGTATCACCTCCGTGGCGATGCCGTGACGCCCGGCATACTCCGCCTCTTCGTACCCTCTGCCGAAAACATAGGGATCACCGCCTTTCAGCCGGACGACCTCACCATATTGCAGCACGTATTCCACGATCATAAAGTTGATCACGTCCTGGTTGCAGCTCTGCTTCTGATAGCGTTTGCCCACATTGACCAGGATACAGTCCTTCGGGCAATAGGCGAGCAGATCACGGTGCACCAGGGCGTCATACATCACCACTGTTGCCCGCTGAAGCGCACGTAGCCCTTTCAATGTAATCAGGTCCGGGTCACCCGGACCTGCTCCGACGAGTGTCAGCTTCATAGGCGTTATCAGCTATCCAATCCGTAACCCAGCTCCTGGAGGACGGGCGGCGCCGGGTTTTCGGCCAGCTCCCGCTCCCGGTAGCTGTTGCTGTACTCCAGGAATTCCCTGGCCGTATTCACATAGTACCTGGCAAACTCTTCAGACGGCTCATATTTATTGATGGTGAATACGATCTGGCGAAACCCGTCGCCTTTTTCCGCCGGGCAGAAATAATCGCCGAAGTGTTCGTCAAAATCCCTGGCCACGCCATATTGCGTGTTGGTAGGTACGCCTTTGCTCAGCAGGAGCGCCTTGGCGCCGGTAATCATCACGTTGTAAGAGTGGTAGATCGCATCGGCCCAGATCCCTGCTTCCAGCATTTCACAGGCAAGCGCATATTTTTCGCGGGCTTCGATCAGGGTGGTGGCCACCAGGTCCAGGCTGTCACCGGCACATTCACCTACCCCGACTTCGGTGTTATATTCTTCCGCGTGGTCCCATTCCCGGTAATCGTTATCTTCCAGGTTGCCCAGATCGGCCAGGGATTTGAGCAACTGGTAATTATAGGCTTTCCCCTTCCGGGCGTAGTAGTTGTTGAAGTACTCGCCTTCAAATGCATTGGCCTCGTAATCATTGAGCAGCCGCCGCAGTGATTCGGGCCCTCTTTTGGTCGGAATTTTGATGACCTTTTCCCCCACGGTGCCGTCGCTGTCCCCGGTAAAGCCCCCGCCCAGCAGGATCTGCAGGGCAGGACCGACCAGCTTGCCGTGCTTGATCGAACTGCCGTGGTAGCCGATGTTGCTCGCGCTGTGCTGTCCGCAGCCGTTCATGCAGCCGCTGATCTTGATTTTAATATCGTTGTTGTAGATGGTGTCCGGGAACTCCTCCTTCATCAGCTGCTCCAGCACCTTGGTAATGCCGTAGCTGCTGGTGATGGCCAGGTTACAGGTATCCGTACCCGGGCAGGTGGTAACGTCCGCAGTGCTGTCAAAGCCCGGATCCGCCAGTCCCAGTTCCGACAGGGCCTCAAACAGGGGACGCAGGTGTTCGGGCCTGACAAACCGGAACAGGTAGCCCTGGTTGGCTGTCACCCGGATGTCGTCCAGGGCATACTGGCGGATAATCTTTGCCAGCGCCCTGGCCGTAGTCGACGATATGTCGCCGAGCAGCACCCTCATGGTGACTGCATACCAGCCCTTTTGCTTTTGCTCAAACACGTTGGTTTTGAACCAGACCTTAAATTCTTCGGAGCTGTTCTCCAGCACCCCGGCAACAGGCACCTGGCTGGCTTCACCCACAGGATACTGTATCCGGTCCCTGTCTATCCACAGCTCTTTGTTTTTCACCGACGGCCATTCTTCCTCGATTCTTTCCAGCATGGCATCGAGACCGATGTCGCCCAGGAGATATTTCATCCGGGCTTTGTTGCGCCGGGTACGTTCGCCATAGCGGTCGAATACCCTGATGATCGCTTCGATGAGCGGGATGATATATTCTTCTTCCAGGAAGTCATAGAGCTCCGGCGCAGCCACGGGCTGGGCGCCCAGTCCTCCGCCGATGAGTACCCGGAAGCCCCGTATTTCTTTTCCTTCTGCGTTTTTCCTGATCCTGGGAATCAGTCCTACGTCGTGCATGAAGCCGAACGCGGTATCCTTCTCCGATGAGGACAGCCCGATCTTGAATTTACGGCCCATGTCCTGGCAAACCGGGTTGCGCAGGAAATATTCGAATATAACCTGGGCATACGGGGACACATCAAAAGGCTCGTCCGGGTCTATCCCGGCCGTGGGAGAAGCCGTGACGTTACGGACGGTGTTGCCGCAGGCCTCCTTCAGTGTGGCGCCGGCATCTTCGAGCTCGGACCAGAGCGCAGGGGCATCTGCCAGCTTAACGAAGTGCAGCTGGATGTCCTGGCGGGTCGTCGCATGCAGGTTGCCGGTGGCGTATTTGTCCGAGCAATCAGCAATCCGCTCGAGCTGCGTGGTGGTGATGCGCCCGTAAGGCAGCTTGATCCGGATCATCTGCACACCCGGCTGCCGCTGTCCGTACACCCCCCTGGTCAGGCGGTATTTCCGGAAGGCATCCGGGGACACTTCCCCGGAAGTGAACTGGCTGATTTTCGACTGAAATTCCAGGATATCCCTGCGTGCAGCCTCGCTTACTCTTTCACTGAATTTGATATGTGTCATAAATTCTATCGAAATAGTAGATTAACAATGTTTTGATTCTTCTCCCGTTGCATGCCGCCCCGGCCGGTTCCGGACGAAGCGCGGCTACTCCAGCATACAGGCCGCTACCGTTACATTAGAAGTATCATCGATTAAGATTGCGCCACCGTTTGCGCGGTTTTTGTGGTAACTGTCATAAGGAACGGGCGACGCGGTTTTCAGAACCACCCGGGCTACGTCATTGAGCTTCAGGCTGTCCACGCCGCTGTTTTGTGCATAGGTATTGATGTCGATCCGGTATTCGATGCTGCGCACGGAGCACCTCACCCGCGAAGTTCCGTGCTGCAGGGTATATTTATTGCCGGTTTTCATTTCCTTTTTGTCGTCCATCCAGCAGACCAGCGTCTCGATCTCCTGCGCGGGTTCGGGGTGGCCGCCCGCAGGCACAATCATGTCGCCGCGGCTGATGTCCACATCGGTTTCAAGCAGCAGCGTAACGGATTCGGAAGGATAGGCTTCCCCGGCTTCCCGGCCGTACTTCTCTATTTTCGCGATGACGGAGGTTTGCCCGGAAGGCAGCACCATCACGGCGTCCCCTTTTTTGAAGACCCCGCTGAGCATTTTGCCGGCATAGCCGCGGTAATCGTGCAGGTCGTCTGTCTGCGGACGGATCACGTACTGGACGGGGAAGCGCCCGTCGGTATGGTTAAAGTCCTTCTCCACTTCGACATTTTCCAGTACCGACAGCAGTGTTTCACCGGTATACCAGGGCATCGCCTCCGACTTTTCGGTGATGTTCTGCCCGTTGAGCGCGCTGACCGGGATGATTTTCAGGTGCCTGATGTTGAGCTTGGAAGCCAGTTCCTGGTAGGTGGAGGCAATCTCGAGAAACCTGTCCTCGGAGTAGTCCGCGAGGTCCATTTTGTTGATGGCTGCCACGACGTAGGGAATCCCCAGCATCGAGGCAATGAGCGTATGGCGGCGCGTCTGCTCGGCCACCCCGTTGCGCGCATCGATAAGGATGATGGCCAGGTCGGCATTGGAGGCGCCGGTTACCATGTTGCGTGTATACTGGATATGACCGGGGGCGTCTATGCTGATGAATTTGCGCTTTTCGGTCTGGAAATACTTATAGGCCACATCGATGGTGATGCCCTGCTCCCTTTCCGAGCGCAGGCCGTCGGTCAGAAGCGCCAGGTCGATGTCTCCGTCGTTCCGGGTCTTGCTGGCGCGCTCAATGGCTTCCAGCTGGTCGGCCAGGATATTTTTTGTATCATAAAGCAGGCGGCCGATAAGTGTACTTTTACCGTCGTCAACCGAACCTGCCGTAATAAATCTCAGGATGTCCATGTATTCAGTATGATTTGGGAAAGCCGGGTATGTTTCCTGCGTTCCCTTGTCTTTCTTGGTGAAACAAATGTCAAAAGCCGTACGGTTCAGAAGTACCCTCCTTTTTTGCGGTCCTCCATGGCTGCTTCCGTCTGCTGGTCATCGATACGGGTTTCCCCTCTTTCGCTGATCCGGGAAGTTTTGATTTCGGCGATCACTTCTTCGAGCGTGGAAGCTTCCGATTCGACGGCGGCCGTACAGGTCATGTCTCCTACTGTACGGAACCTTACCCTTTTGTTGACGATCCGGTCGGATTCGTCCTTGAATATAAAATCGGCATTGGCCAGCAGATGTCCGTCCCGCAGGATACATTCGCGGTCGTGCGAGAAATATATGCCGGGCAGGGGGATGTTTTCCTGCTGTATATAGGCCCATACATCCAGCTCGGTCCAGTTGGAAATAGGGAATACCCTTACGTTTTCGCCCTTCTGCACCCGTCCGTTGAACAGGTTCCACAGCTCCGGCCGCTGCCGTTTGGGGTCCCATTGTCCGAATTCATCCCGGAAGGAAAAAATCCTTTCTTTGGCGCGGGCTTTTTCTTCATCGCGGCGAGCGCCCCCGATACAGGCGTCAAACCCGAATTCTTCGATGGTGTCCAGCAAAGTGTAGGTCTGCAGCCAGTTGCGGCTGGCATTTTTGCCGGAAGGCTCCCTGAGGTTTTTGGCTTTGATCGTATCCTCTACATAGCGGACTACAAGCTTTGCGCCGGTATTTGCCGCCAGGTCGTCACGGTACCGGATGGCTTCCGGGAAATTATGCCCTGTGTCCACATGCACGAGGGTAAAGGGGATCCTGCCGGGTGCAAAAGCCTTCATGGCCAGGTGAACCAGGGTAATGGAATCCTTCCCCCCCGAAAAAAGGAGTGCAGGCCTTTCAAACTGCCCCGCCACCTCTCTCATAATATAGATCGCCTCCGACTCCAGATCGTCGAGATAATTGAGAATCCCTTTGCCGGGCGATAAAGTGCTTATTGATGCTGACATTTTCTGTTTCTGTAATTTGAACGCAATGGTAATCGGTGATCGTTTTATTTTATGGCTCTTATTTTACGGGCTACCTCGCATGGAGCCCGCATTCCTTCTTCGACTCGTCTTCCCACCACCATCTTCCGGCGCGGAAATCCTCTCCTTCCAGGATGGCCCGGGTACAGGGCGCGCACCCGATGCTGACAAATCCTTTTTCGTGGAGAGGGTTAAAGGGGACATTGTGCGCCTTCACGTACTCCTTCACTTCTCCGAACGACCAGTTCATCAGCGGATGGAATTTGACCAGCTGGTGCGCCTCGTCCCACTCCAGCCGGTCCATATCCTGGCGGTTGCCCGACTGGCCGGCGCGGATCCCGGTGACCCAGATCTGCCTGCCGCTGAGCGCCCGGTTGAGCGGT
>JBEBSO010000107.1:0-9080 GCA_040394275.1 Telluribacter sp. | reverse complement strand
TTTTTGATCGTGCGGCGTGGGGTAATGGCATGTTGGTTTATAATATACTGTTTCTTGTCTTTTTGGAGTGGAATTCGGAATAATATTTTGTTTCGTATTGAGGTTTGAATGTTTCCGGGCAGGGAGTGCTTCTTTGCAGAAGCACCCCCTGCCCGGAAGACCTGCGTTTTTCCCGTTCGGGAGATGATATAAAGGTCAGAAGTTCTTTTCGCGGATCCGGCCGACGATCCTGTCGAGGACATCGCTGGGGAAGGTGGACGGCTGTCCGTACCATATAAAAGAGCCTACCCCCTCGTAGACTTCGGTCCTGATGTGTCTCTCTTCGGGGAGGTAGCTCGATACATCGTTACAATACCCCGCAACAGACACCAGCTTGCCGGGCCAGAGCTTCTTGATGTCCAGGCTGTACTGGGTTACCGTTTCGCGCGACAGTCCTACCAGCTTCCAGTTCCCGAGGTTGATGGTATGGATGTACACGGTCATGCTTTGCGGCATGGTGCCTTTTTCAAGATACTTCAGCATGAGATCGGCCCATGCGACGTTCCTTTCCCCCAGCATGTCTGCGCCCAGCTTCAGGTTTTCTTCCCGGTAGGCCAGGATTTTCTCTTTGCTCCACGGGGAAGTAGGAAGAGCCAGTGAGTCGAAATGGAAGGTAATGTCGCCTTTTAACGGCTGCATGGACGTATTCAACACCTTGAGGGCATCGTCGGCCAGCGTTTTCCCGGACACATCCGGCTCATCGCGGGGGTTGATGTCTCCTCCGCATCCCTGCATAAACAGGGCGGTACCCAGGTCGTTCCCGCTTTTCTCCAGGAAGTTTCTCATATAGCCGGGATAGTTGCTGCTGACGGTATAATGCGAGAGCCCCTTGGTGCCGAATACGGGGTGGCAGGCGCTCAGCACCATTACGGCGTTGTTTTTACCGTCGAGTCCCCGGACGCGGAGGACATCCACGTCATTGTCATAGGGCGTGTCCTTGCCGGTATTGCTCCGGTTGCGGCCAATGGTCGTGCTTCCCCGTCCGAAATAAAGGTGTGAAGGATGCATGGAGGCCAGGGCTTTTTCGGCCGAATTCAGGATGGCCGGCTTAACGACCTTATACAGGTAGTTGCTGTCGGGTACGCGGTTGTGGGGCGCCCAGGTCAGCCAGGCTTGCGTGCCGGGGACAAAATGCGTATGGGAGGCGTTGATCAGGATGGCCGACGCCGGGATTCCTTTTTTGCGGGACAGCTCCTCCTTGATTTCCGTGGCGAAATTGTAATTGAACCCGCACAGGTCCAGGCAGATCATCAGGATGGTCTTGTTGTTTTTGCTGATGGCAATGGCCCGGGAATAGATTTCCTCTTCGGGTTTCCCTAAATTTTTCTTTGCTTCAAACAGCGAGTCCGCTTCATTGGCGGCATAGAGCTTGTCCCGGTATACCCAAAGCTTTTTGAGGTTGACCTTTTTGATCTGGCCATTGTAATAGCCGCCTTTGTGCCAGCCTGATTCAGGGTCGCGGGTATTTATTTTCCACAGCGTGTCGCTGCCGGTAGCTGCATAGATATAATGGTTGTGAAGGACGAAGGAGCAGGTGTTACTGAGCTTCGGGAAGCTTTTCCAGCTCACTTTTTTCCGGGCGAGCGTTGCCTTTTTGATGGTCCCGTCCCGGCTCAATCCATACAGCGTGTCTTTGTCGACCAGGGTTTGCGAGAAGCCTTCCTGCTGCGCGGCCTTGCGAAAAGCAGCGGGTACGGATGATTTGCCGGCCGAAGCCAGGAAATTGTTTTCGGCGACTTTGCCTTTTTCGGTCCAGTTGAGGATAAACCGTCCGGCCCAGGGCCCGGCATAGCCTGCCAATGCCAGGGAGAGCGCTTCGTCCCCCGGTTGGAGACTTGCGCTGGAGACGCCCACCTGGTAGACATCCTGCGCAGAGGCAGGGAGCCGGAGCAGGCAGAGGATGAGCGGTAAAAAGAATTTGAAATGACGCATCGGGTAATCTGTTGAAAATAATGGACTGCATGAATTTAAAAGGTGCGGTCCGGTAAGCCCGTTACAGCACACAGACTTCACTGTAAGCTTTGCCTACCGTGAAGTCTGCGAACATAGTCCGGGGCGGAGCATGGAATCTGCGATCCCTGCCCCGTATGGGGCGGCACCGGTACGGGCTATCAGCTCCTGGCCAGCTGCCCGGCGTATTTCTGAATCTTCCGGATGGCTTCCGCGATCTGGTCCATGTCTTTCCGGGTACCCAGGAGCATGGTCTGGTAAAGCCAGACCGACTCGTTTTTGGTCAGGTGGTCATTTTGCGGGCACTGGTTTCTTTCCAGCCACTCTTTCATGGTTTTTTCACCATATACCTTCAGGTAGTGCTTGTTTTTAGCCAATCCCGTCACATATGCATCCGTATTCATCTGGCCGTAGCCCGGCGAGCAGGGAACGCCTTCCGCTACGAGAGCTTCCAGGAATTTGGCCCGGCTCATTCCCGCGAATGCTTTCTGGTCGAAACGGAACATGTACAGGTGATAGGCGCTTTTGGTCGTGCCTTCGTGGAGCTTCGCCGGTGAAATACCCGGGATTTCGCTGAGCAGCCTGCTCAGGTATTGGGCATTTTCCCATCTTGCCTCCGATTGTGCGGTGACCCTGGCCATCTGGGACCGGAGTATGCTGCCCTGGAACTCCGTCATCCGCAGGTTGGTGGCCCTGGTGCCGGATGCGCCCGTAAGGAAGCCGCTGGCTGCGCCTCCGCGTCCCTGGTTATGGAAGTCATAACATCCCCGTGCAAAGTTCTCGTTGTTGGTAATGATGGCTCCGCCTTCCCCGGAGTTCAGGTTCTTGCTTGACTGGAAGCTGTACGCTCCCGCCAGGCCTATGTTTCCTACTTTTTTACCTTTCCATTCGGCGAGGTGCGCCTGGCAGGCATCTTCGATGACGGGGATCCCGGCTTCATTGGCGACGCTCATGATCTTGTCGAGGTTGGCGGGCGATCCGCCGACGTGTACCGGCACGATGAGCCTGGTCGCTTTGGTAATGGCCGGTTTGATTTTGTTTGCGTCAATCTGGAAGCTTTCGGGATCGGTATCCACGAAAACGGGCAACGCGTAATTAAGCACCACTACGTTGTAGGTTGCCACAAATGTATAGACCGGGATGATCACCTCATCGCCGGGCCCGATGTCCATGACCCCCAACATGGTATAAAGCGCGCTGGTTCCGCTGGACACGCCCAGGCAGTGCGCTGCCCCCGTCAGGCTTTTATATTCCTGCTCGAATTTACCGACAACGCTTTTCGGGTTGAGCCGTCCCCATATCTTGCTGTCAAGGGTTTCCACCAGCGCCGTTCTCTCTGTCTGGTCCAGTACCGGCCAGGAGGGAAACGCGGACGGATGCGACTTGGGTCCCCCCAGAAGGGCAGGCTTGGGAAGCTCTCCGGCAGCCCCGCTGGCGAGGTAAGGCATGCCCAGCGTAAGCCCCATCCCGGCCAGTGACGCGGTATTCAGGAATTCCCGTCTGTCTATTTTATCCTGATTCATATTGGTTTGTATGATTATGTAATTAATTTAAGCTTTAATATTAAAACTTTATTTTGTCTTTATTTCAAATTGCGGGCTATAGTTGTAAAAATTACCCGGATTTACCGTCCGGGCGGCTCCTCTTACATAGTAGGTCGTATTGGGAAGAAGGCCGGTGAGCGTAAATTCCTTCTCGCCCGAGTCCGCAGATGACTGCCCCGTTGTGCTCTCCAGCACGGTTTTTCCTCCCGGGAAAACCAGCATGTTCGGGTTTGGATAGGTGCTCCAGGTCAGGCCGATCTGTGAAAGCGCCTGGTCTTTGTTCATCCTTTCATACTGAAGTTTCACCGTGGCCGAGCCGGAGGCAGACGAAACCAGTGTCGCTCTGACCCGCACATGGGGTACCACCTTGATTTCGATTTCGGTGTCCTTACGTATATCCAGCGGGATCAGCTCCTGCGATACCATGGTGAAAGGACCTTCTGCAGTGAGCGAGTAGCTGCCCGAGAAGACTTTCCGGTTGATAAAGGTGCCGTCGGGGTAGGTGCTGTAGTTAAGCGGCTGGGCGGAGCTGCCTTCGTACAGCTTTACAATGCTGCCTGAGTTGATCCCGCCGGACTGAACCGGTTCCCCGGACTGGGAGTCCACGATCTTGCCGCGGAGGGTCAGGTTCGGCATGTCGTAATTGTCGATCTTGCAGCCTGTCAGGAGTGCAGTCAGCAGACCGTAAGCCAGGAAGTACTGTATATCTTTCATCTGTATAAAAGTTTTAAAGTTCTGGAGTTCAAGAGTTTTAGAGTTCAAAAAGTTCTAAAGTTCAAAAAGTTCAAGAGTTCTGGAGTTCAAAATTTCAGGAAGTCAGAACTATAGAACTAGAACAACGATAGAACTAAAATAACTTTGGAACTATAGAACACCGGGTTCAAAAGACTTCTTTTATTCATCCCGCGGTTTTGCATGTCACCATCCCGGGTTGTTCCGGATATTCAGATTGGATGAGATGTACCCGGACAGGTTGCTGTAGTAATCCCTTTCCTGGAAGACCCTGGTAAGCCCGTTGTCGATGGGGGCGCCCTCGTGCGAGCGGAACGTATATTTGTAGGAGCTTCCGTCGTGCCTGAGGTACGGCCAGAGCCCGTGTACCCGTGTGTTGCGGAAAAGCGCCGTACCTATCCGCCATCTCCGGATGTCCCAGAAGCGTTTGTCCTCGAAGGCCAGCTCTATTTTTCTTTCGTTCCGGATTTTGTCGAGCGAGAGCGTGGCGGCGGTCAGCGGCGCTATGCCCGCCCTGGCCCGTACCTGGTTGACGACGTCCAGGACGGCTGTTTTATCCCCGTTGACTTCCCAGAGCGCTTCCGCGTAGTTGAGCAGGATTTCGGCGTACCTGAAGTCGATGTAATTCTGGGCTGATTTACCGTCCGGGACGATTCCTCCGCCCGTATTGATGTATTTCCGGAGGTAGAAGCCGGTCTTGCCCACGTCCCCAAGCGGCGCCGGGCCGTCCAGGCCGACCTGCTTGCGGGAAGGATCATTTGGATAGTCTGCCCCGGGCGCATCGTACAGGGTGCCGTTGCTGCCAATGATACCCCTGTATATCTGTACGTTGCGCCCGATGAAGGGCGATTCCGAACGGGATACGGTTGCCGTGAAACGCGGATCTTTGTTGCGGAAGAGCTCATCGGGCGTATCGAAAACTTTGTCCTCGTAGTTGAGCTTGCCGGGTGATCCGTCCACGTATTCGTAGGATTCGACCATTTCGAGCGTCACCGCGCCGACGTTGCCGCAGCACGCGGGCTTGAAGCTTTGCGGAAGTATGTAGGTATCCCAGGAGTGGGTTTTACTGGGATCGCTGTAAGCTTTCTGAAAAATTACCTCTACGTTGCTTTTGTCCGTGAAAATACCCGCATAGTTGGTTGCCGGGTCTCCCGATTTTGCGGCGGGATCGTAACTTTTGGTGTACAGGCTGAATTTTTTTCCTTCGATGAGCTGCCTGGACGCGCTGGCGGATTCGTTGAAGTAACGCGCCGCTTTTTCTGCCGGTATCCCGACAAGGCCGTCCAGCTGGACAGCCCCGTACCTGGCGATGGACCCTGCATACAGCATGGCCCGCGATTTAAGCGCCAGGGCAGTCCACTTGGTGGCGCGGTTTGATCCGGCGGCAGCGCGGGTATCCGGAAGATCGGCGATGATCGCGTCCAGCTCAGACAGGATGAACTCGTAGACTTCATCCTCCTTGTTGCGCGGTACACGGAGCTCCTCCAGGTTGTTGTCGAAGTTCTGCACTTCGCTGATGATCGGCATGCCCCCGTATTTTTTTACCAGGTCAAAATAGTAGTAGGCCCTGATGAACCTGCATTCGGCTTCCAGCGTCTTGATGTCTGCGGCGCTCAGGGCGCTTCCGGGGAGCATCTGCAGGAAATAGTTTGCCTTCCTGATCCACGAATACACGGTCGTATTCAGGGCGAGCGCCTGGTTGCCGTAGTCGCCGACGACGATTACTCCTGCGTAAGGGTGGGAGGCTTCGTCCGTATAGTGAAATTCGAAAATGGAGCCCCCGCGTACCATCCCGATAGGAATATTGTCGTACAGGGCAACGAGGTACAGGTCGATGAGCTGAGCGGATTTCCATACGTCTGCGTCCGACACCAGGTTAAGCGGTTTCCGGTCGAGCACGTCTTTGAGGCAACCCGAAAGAGTGATGACGAGCAGTGACAAAAATATTTTGGTCTTCATAGCGTATTGGCTTTCAGGTTAAAAAGTAATATTGATGCCGGCATTGTAGGTTTTTTGGAGCGGATACACCGAAAGCCGTCCTGTGGGCGTTTCGGGGTCCATAAAGCCAAGCCCCGAGAAGGTCAGGAGGTTCTGCCCGCTGATAAAGAGGTTTACTTTGCTGATGCCGAATTTACTGAGCTGCGGTGTATCCAGGCTGTAGCCGATGTTGAGCGATTTAAGCCGGATATAGGTTGCGTCTCTAAGCCAGAAGGAAGAAAACCTGTTGTTGTTGGTCGTTCCGTTGTTCCGGATGGCGGGGTATTTGCCCGGGATCCACTCCGAGGTGGGATCTGCGGGATCCGCCCTGTGCCACCTGTCCATGAAATAGGCATAGGTGCTCATGTCGTTGGCGAACGGCTGGATCAGGAAGTGCTGCATCTGCATGACGAAGTTGGCCGCCCCCTGCCAGTTCATTATAAATCTGAACTTTTTCCAGGTAGCATTCATTCCCAGGCCATACATGATTTCCGGCGTTTCTCCCCTGCCCAGCGGCTGACCGTCGAAGTCGTTGATCACACCGTCCCCGTTGAAGTCTTCGTAACGGATGTCGCCGGGGAGAAGTGTGGAGTTGGCATTGCCGTCCTGGATCGGCGCGTTGAGGATCTCCTCCTGCGACCGGAACTGGCCGGTGGCCTTCAGCCCCCAGAACCTGTTTTTCCAGCGGCCTTCCAGGCTGTTTCGCCAATAGTCGTCCTGAGCGGAAAATGCCCGCTGCTCGTAGTGCGTCCATTTGCTTTTGGTAAAGGAAACGTTGCCGGTTATATTGTACCTGACGCCGCTCACCTTGTTGGAGTGGCTGAGGACCAGCTCGAATCCGTGGGTCTGGTCGTTGTTCAGGTTTTCGGCCGGAAGGGTAGCGCCGAAGGTGCTGGGCAGCTGCAGCACGCGCGTCCCGAGAAGCCCCTCACGGTTCCTGCTGAAGATGTCGAACTCGATGTCCAGCAGCCGGTTCCAGAGGCCGATTTCAATACCGAAGTTGGTCATCCTGGTTCTTTCCCAGGTGATTTTCCTGTTGGGAAGGCCTGCATCCACCAGCCCGCTGCTGACCGTAACGCCGCCCATGACGTAGGTGGTAGAAGGATAGGTATACCCGGCCAGGTATTGAAAAGCACCGGTGTTGTCATTCCCCGATTCGCCGTACGAAGCCCGCAGCTTGAGATTGTAGACCGAAGGAAAGCGGTCTTTGAAGAAATTTTCCTCGGAGATTCTCCAGCCGGCCGATACCCCCGAGAACAGCCCCCACCGTATGTCGGCGGGAAAGCGGGGGGATCCGTCATACCGGAAGGAGTATTCCAGCAGGTAGCGGTCCAGGAAATCGTAGTTTATCCTTCCGACCAGGCTTTTTCTCCCGTCGTCGGAGACGGTCCCGTTGTTGGTCTGGCCGACGAGTGGGCCGGCAAACAGCTGGTCGATCGGGACGACGTAGTTGTCCCTGCGTGCGGAGATGGACGTTCCTTTGGTTTCGGCCTCCTCGTACAGCAGCATGGCCTGGATATTGTGCTTCTGCAGGAAGAGCCGGCTGTAATGGAGCGAGGTCTGGATACGGGAGGCGGAGCGCTCGCCTTTGCTGAGCTCCAGGAAATCGCTGTCCCTTCCGCCTACCTGGACGGAAGTATGGGTCGCGGGATCCCAGATGTAGTGCTTGATCTGTTTCCGCCAGTGCTTGTTGTCTTCATAAAACATATCATAGGCGGCGGTAAAGCGGGCCAGGAGGCCTTCTACAAACGGGATCTTGTAGTCGAGGCTCAGGTTGCCCTGCAGGGAATTGCGGCGGTTACGGATGTAGCCGGAGAGCTCCGGCTCGAGGTAGCCCGACAGGCCGTAGTTTGTGTTCAGGATTTTTCCGTCCGGCGTCTTGGGGTTGACGATCGGCCAGGAGTACTGCAGCCAGGAGGCCATCAGGTAAGCGTCCTGCACCAGGTCATTTCTCAGCTCGCTTCTTGCGCCGAGATCCATGGACAGGCTGAGGTGATCCGTGATCCTGGCATCGACATTGGACCTGAAGTTGTACTTTTTGTAGGTCTGGTTGCCGTCCTGTCCCCACATGGCGGTGGCATGGTGCCCGCCGAGGAGAAAGAAGTATTTGATTTTTTCGCTTCCTCCCCTTACGGTGAGGTTTTGCTGGGTTACGGGCGTATAGTCTTTGACATAGAGTTTGTAATAGTCGTAGTTCGGGTAGTTCAGGGGATCCGCGCCGTTGGCGAATTTTTCGAGATCACTGTCGGTATAGACCCTGGTCCCGCCGATGTTCATGGACGCCTCATTTTTTAACGTGGCAAATTCCCACGAATTGACAAGCCGGGGATATTTTGTAACGTGCTGCAGGGCGTAGTTGAGCGAGTAGCTGAGCTCGGGCTTGCCGATTTTCCCCTTTTTCGTGGTAACGAGGATGACACCGTTGCCGCCGCTGACTCCATATACCGCTGCGGATGCCGCGTCTTTCAGGATGGTGATGCTTTCGATCTCACTGGGATCGAGGCGGTAAAAATCGCGGCCTACAATCCCGTCAACGACGACAAGGGCATTGCCGAATCCGCGGATGGAAAGCGTGGGGTCGTCCTTGCCCGGCTCCCCGCTTCGCTGCACAGCCACCAGGCCGGGCAGGTTGCCGGCGAGCAGGTTACCCACGTTGCCTGCCGGGACAACCGACAGCTGCTTGGCTTCCATCGTAGACACAGCTCCCGTCAGGTTTACCTTTTTCTGGGTGCCGTAACCGACGACGACGAGCTCGCTGAGAGACGTTTGTTCCGGCTGGAGCTGCACATCCAGGAAAGCCTGCCCGGTGACGGAGATTTCCGCGGACGCATAGCCGAT
>JBEBSO010000106.1:0-9208 GCA_040394275.1 Telluribacter sp. | reverse complement strand
ATCAACTACGCTCATTGTTACACCCACCAGGGAAAAAAATACCTGCTCTACAACGGCAACGGATTCGGGACTTCAGGATTTGCCTACGCAGTATGGGAAGACTGAATGCCCTGAAATCTTAAGATTTTGTGACCACAGTCATTGACTGCACGGGCTTTGCGTGGTAAATAGCAGAAGGATTTCACTAAATAACAACGAGATGTCAGCAATACAGGAACAATTCAACCGAGACGGGTATATCATATTCCGTAAGGCACTGGACGTCAATGTCATCCAGGATATTTATAAAGAAGCAAAAGAAATCTTCGCCAGGCAGATTGCCAGGGTAACCGGGGAAAAAGTGGATATCGACGACCGGGATGCATTCGAAAATGCCATGTTCAGGTTCTTCAACACGGATGTCGATGCCTTTATCAATACCGGGAAAACCGTTCAGCATACCATCCGGCTTCACCGGCTTGGCGTCGACGACCGGATCCTGGACGTAGTCCGGCAGGTAGGCATTACCAGCCCGGTAATAGGTGCGCGCCCTGCCATGCAGTTCAACAGCCGTTTTCTTGCCAAAGACGGCAGCAAGCACTGGAAGCTGGATGCGCACCAGGACTGGCGCACCGGGCAGGGATCGCTGGACAGCACGGTCGTGTGGTTTCCGCTGGTACCCGCCGGCGCGGACATCGGCGCGCTCCAGATCATCCCGGGGAGCCACATCAAAGGGCTGCTGGAATCCAGCACCTCCGGCTACCAGGGAGGCATCACCGCTTCGCTGGACCCGGACAGCTTCGTCCAGACAGAATTCGAAGTGGGAGACCTGCTGATTTTTTCGGCATTCCTCGTCCACCAGTCCGGCAACAACATCACCAGCAACATCAGGTGGTCGGTCCAGCTTCGGTACAACAACCTCGACGAGCCTACTTTCATCGAACGGGGCTACCCGATGGCTTATATTTATAAACCTGAGGCCGAACTGGTCACGCCGGGCTACCCGACTACCGAACAGCTGGAGCGCATTTATAAATAAAGCAAGTATTACCTGAAATGACCGAGACACCGAAAGTCAGCGTTCCTATCATTACTTACAACCAGGTAAACTACATCGGGGAAGCCATCGAAAGTGTGCTTGCCCAAAAAACGAGCTTTCAATTCGAGATACTGGTAGGGGATGACTTCTCGACGGATGGTACCCGGGAAGTCATCCTTCAATACGCGGAGAAATACCCGGACATTATCATCCCGGTGCTGCACCCGCGGAATATGGGGAAAAACGGGCTGCTCAACACCCTGGAAACCTACAAGCTGGCCCGCGGGAAATACATCGCCAGCATGGATGGAGACGATTACTGGACCTCTCCCGATAAGATCCAGAAGCAGGCAGATTTTCTCGACCGGCACGAAGATTTCACCATCTGCTACCACAATGCCCTGATCACCTACCACGACGGCAGCCCGTCCGAACTCGTCAACCCGGAAACCCAGCCGGCAGTGTCACAGTTGGAAGACCTGATCGGGGAAGATGAGGTCTGGTTTATGGCCACCTCCAGCGTCATGTTCCGGAACCACGTCATCACACAGTACCCCGGCTGGTTTTATGAGTCGTCCAGCGGCGACATTCCCCGTTACATCCTGCTCGCCATGCACGGCAGGATAGGCTACCTGCCCGAGACCATGTCCGTCTACAGGAAAAACAGAAACGGGTCCAGCTTTGCCGACAACTACCGCGACGCCGGCTTTCTTACCAACCGGATCGGTATGTATTCCGGGATCAACAGGGAGCTGGGATACAGGTTTGACAAGATCCTGAAAAAGAACATCGGGCGATATTACAGAATGCTGCTGGAATCGAACCAATACCGCGACAGCTACTACAGGCGGGTCCCGGTCGCGCTCAGCTACCTCCGCCTGTCCCGCCCGCCCTGGGCCGAAACAAAGGAAATTCTCAAGGAGCATGTAATTCCCCCGCCGCTCATGCGCCTCTACAGCGCCATCGCGCTGCTCCCGTACCGGCTAAAGGGAAGCTGATATTTTACTATCTTGCACAGGATTCGGCGGACGCGCAAGCGGTCCCCCGGGATCGTTCCGCTTTCAATTTATTTCATCATGCAGCTACACTATAAGCAGATCGGCGACACAGGACAGCCGCTGATCATCCTGCACGGCGTATTCGGCTCACTGGACAACTGGCTGACCCTCGGCAGGATTATTTCTGAAAAAGGATTCAGGGTATTCCTGGTCGACCAGCGCAACCACGGCCGGTCCCCGCACAGTGACGAATTCAGCTTCGCGGTCCTGGCCGCGGATCTCGACGAATTCATCACCGCGCATCAAATCGAATCCCCGGTGCTGGTTGGTCATTCGATGGGAGGCAAAACCGTGCTGAAATACGCAGTAATGCACCCCGAAGTTCCTTCTGCAATTGTCGTCGTAGACATAGGACCCAAAAAGGCCCTTATAGACAACGAAAGGATCCTGGAAGGATTGAATGCGCTGGATCTGCCTACACTCGAAAACCGCGGCGAGGCGGAAAACCGCCTGGCCGCCCACGTGTCCAGCCTGGCCATCCGGCAGTTCCTGCTTAAAAACCTGTACAGGAAAGAGGACGGCGCTTTCGGCCTCAGGATCAACCTCAACGTCCTCACCCGGGATATGCAGAACATCGGCGAGGAGGTCGCCGCCGACAGGCCCGTCGAAATCCCGGCGCTCTTTATGCGCGGTGAAAAATCCGGCTACATCACGGACGGGGACTGGGCGAATATCCGCAGGCAGTTCCCGATGGCGGTGCTGGAGACCATCAAAGACGCCGGCCACTGGGTACACGCTGACCAGCCGCAGGCGTTCCTGGCGTCCCTTCTCAAATTTCTGACAAATGCGTGAGATGGGTGAACCACGGCAGACCCTCTACCTCATCCCCGTTCCGCTCGCGGAGGACACACAGGCGCAGGTGATTACCCCGCAGATCCGGGAGGTCGTCAGTCACCTGGACACTTTCCTGGTCGAAAATGCCAGGTCGGCACGGAGATTTATCAGCAGCCTGCGGCTGGGAAAGGTCATCGACGAGCTCAGGTTCATCGATCTGAATAAGGACACTCCAGAGGCACAGACCCGGGAAGACCTGCTCGGCCTACCCTCCGGCAAAGACATCGGCGTCATTTCCGAGGCAGGCTGTCCCGGAATCGCCGACCCGGGCGCTGCGGCGGTAAGGATCGCCCATCAGCTCGGTTTCCGGGTAGCACCGCTCCCGGGGCCTTCGTCCATCCTGCTCGCCCTGATGGCTTCGGGATTCAACGGGCAGTCCTTTGCATTTCACGGCTACCTGCCTATCGATAAAAAAGAGAGAAAAAAAGCCCTGCTTCAATTGGAAAAGACCGCAAACACCAACAGGCAAAGCCAGATCTTTATGGAAACGCCGTTCAGGAACCAGCAGCTTTTCGAGACAATCATAGAAACAGGCCACCCGGAAACCCTGCTATGTATCGCCGCCAACCTGACCGCCCCGGATGAGCTGGTCCGCACAGCCAGCCTCAGGCAATGGAAACATGCCAGGCCCGACCTTCACAAAAAGCCGGCGATCTTCATCTTCGGCTGATTCCTACCCCACCAGGTTAACCGGCTTCCCCGACATAAAAGCACTGATATTCAGCGCAACAAGATCCAGAAGTCTTTTACGCGCCTCCAGTGAAGCCCAGGCAATGTGCGGCGTGATCACGCAATTCCTGGCGTGCAAAAGCTGGTGGTCCGCACGGGGAGGCTCCTCTGACAATACATCCAGCCCGGCGCCTGCTATTTCTTCCCGGTTGAGCGCACCGGCCAGCGCGGCTTCGTCTATCAACGCACCCCTGCCGGTATTGACCAGGAAAGCAGAGCTTTTCATCAGGGACAAGCTGGCCGCGTTGACGATTTCCTTCGTTTCGTTGGTCAGCGGGCAATGCAGGCTCACCACGTCGCTCCCGCGGAACAGCTCATCCAGCGTGCGCCGGGCCTCCCCGTCGCCTTCCCCGCGGTTTCGCCGGTGCACGATCACGTCCATCCCGAAAGCCGTCCCTATCCGCGCGACCTGCTTCCCGATGTCGCCGTAACCGATCAGGCCCAGCGTTTTGCCGGACAGCTCTACCAGCGGCGATCGCCGGAAGGACCAATCCGGCGAACGGGTCCATTCCCCCTCCGCTACCAGCCCGCTGTGCATTTCCACCCGGTTGACCAGGGCGAGCAACAATGCAAAGGTGTGCTGGGCGACAGAAAGCGTGCTGTAGCCGCGCACGTTGGACACTACAATTCCCCGCTTCCCGGCCGCCTCCGTATCCACGTTGTTGTACCCGGTAGCCGTTACCCCGATCATCCGGAGCCTGGGCAGCTTCGCAATTACATCTTCCGCCAGCAGCTGCTTATTGACCAGCACGATATCGGCTTCGCGTGCCCTTTCAGCCACCTCGTCAGCCGGGGTCCGGTCGTATACGGTGAGGTGCCCCAACCGGCGCAGCGGATCCCAGGAGATGTCCCCGGGATTGAGCGTATACCCATCCAAAACTACAATGTTCATAACCGCTAGTTCAGGGAGAACTTCACACCCGGGAAGCGCTCCAATACTTTAAAAAGTTCGTTGTCCGGGAATACCCGGTAAGTTTTGGAGGCCATTTCCAGCTCCAGCTTGCTTTCTTCGTCGTAAATTTTCATCGTCAGCTTGCAGTTGCCGGGATGCGCCAGAACGGTTTCGTTCAGCACCTGGATAAAGCCGGGCTCGATCAGGTCCAGGGGAAGCCTTACATTGATTTCCTTACAGCGCTTCTCCCTGATTTCCGTGAGCAGCTGGATCTCCGCCGGCTTAAATTCAAACTGGTCCTCCTGCTTCCACCGGTTCTGGACCTTGCCCCTGATGTGCAGGAAATAGCCTACCTGGATATAATTCCGCATCCGGACATAATCCTCGCCGCCCAGGAGCATTTCCATCGAACCGTTGTAGTCTTCTATTTTGAATATCAAAAACGGCTTGTTGGCCTTGGAGAGCCGTTCTACGGCGGAGGTCACAATCCCGCCCACCGTTACCTCCCGACCGAAAAAGACCGGGGCCCGCGCGCCTTCCGGGATCTCCATTACCTTGTCCACCCGGCAGTTGCAATAGTTCTCCAGCTCCAGCCGGAAGGTGTCCAGCGGGTGGCCCGAAATGTAAAAGCCTACCACTTCCTGCTCATGGCGAAGCTTCTGGATATCCGTCCAGGGCTCCACATCCGGGGCTTTGGGCTTCGCAATCAGCACATCGCTGCCCCCGAACGCGCCAAACAGGGAGGCTTGCGCCGAGGCCTTTTCCGCGTGGTAATTGTTGGCGTACCGGATCAGCTTTTCGATAAAGTTCTGGTTCTCCCCTTCTCCCGGCTCGAAGAACTGTGCCCGGTGGAAATCCTCGAAGCAATCGAAAGCCCCGGCGTAAGCCAGGCTTTCCAGCGTCTTTTTGTTGACGGTCCGCAGGTTTACCCGGGTGATAAAATCATAGATATCCCTGAACTCGCCGTTCTTGCTTCTTTCCTCTATGATGCTTTCCACCGCGGCATCGCCCGTACCTTTGATCCCGCCCAGCCCGAACCGGATTTCGGACCGCCTGTTGACGTTAAACTGGCGGTCCGACTCATTGATATCCGGGCCGAGCACCTTGATGCCCAGGCTTTTGCATTCCTCGAGAAAGAAAGTAATCTTGTCTATGCTGCCCAGGGAGCTCGTCAGTACCGCCGACATGTACTCGGCCATATAGTGCGTCTTCAGGTAGGCCGTCTGGTAAGCGACGAAGGCATAGCAGGTAGAATGCGATTTGTTGAAGGCATACGATGCAAAAGCTTCCCAGTCGGACCAGACTTTCTCCAGCTTTTTCGCGTCATGGCCCCGCTCCAGTCCGCCTTTGATAAAATCTCCTTTCAGCTTGTTCAGCGTTTCGATCTGCTTCTTACCCATCGCCTTTCTGAGCGTATCCGCCATACCTTTCGTAAAGCCGGCGAGCTTCTGCGACAGCAGCATGACCTGCTCCTGGTAAACGGTAATGCCATACGTATCGGCCAGGTACTCCTCCATATCCGCCAGGTCAAACGTGATCTCCTCCTTACCGTGTTTGCGGCGGATGAAGTTGGGGATATAGGCAATCGGTCCGGGGCGGTACAGCGCGTTCATGGCAATCAGGTCCTCGAAGCGGTCGGGCTTAAGCTCCTTCATGTACTTTTTCATCCCGTCCGATTCAAACTGGAAAATCGCGTTGGTCTCTCCCCGCTGAAACAGCCCGAACACGGCGGGATCGTCAAGCGGTATGGCATCGATATCCAGATCGAGGTTATGGTTCTGCTTAATCAGCCGAAGCGCCTCCTTGATGATGGTCAGGTTACGAAGACCCAGAAAATCCATCTTGATGACGCCGGCATCCTCGATGATCTTCCCCTCGTACTGGGTGATGAGAAAGTCGGAATCCTTGGACGTGCTGACCGGGATGATTTCGGTGAGATCGGACGGCGCAATAATGATCCCCGCGGCGTGTATACCCGTGTTCCGGACAGTCCCTTCCAGCCGCTGCGCTTCCTGCAGCACCTTGGCCGGCAGGTCCTTGCCTTCCGCGATCTGCCGCATTTTCCGGACGTTTTCCAGCTCTTCGGGTGTGATCCCTTCTTTCTTCAGCAGGCTGCCCTCACCTTCCAGCGGCGCATGGAAGATGCGCTGGAGCGTCATCCCGTAAGTAGGCTTGTCGGGCACGAGATTTGCGAGCGCGTTTGCCTCGTTAAGCGGCAGGTCCATCACCCGCGCGACATCCTTGATGGACGATTTGGCCGCCATCGTACCGTAGGTCACGATCTGCGCCACCTGGTTGTACCCGTATTTTTTAACTACATAGTCGATTACCCGCTGCCTGCCCTCATCGTCAAAATCAGTATCAATATCAGGCAGTGAGATCCGGTCCGGGTTGAGGAAACGCTCAAAAAGCAAATCATACCGTATCGGGTCGATGTTGGTGATCCCCGTACAGTAGGCCACGACCGAGCCCGCCGCCGAGCCCCGGCCCGGGCCGATGAACACGCCCATCTTACGCCCGGCATCGATAAAGTCAGCCACGATCAGGAAGTAGCCCGGGAACCCCATGTTGCGGATCGTATTCAATTCGAAGTGGATCCGCTCCTCGATCTCCGGCGTAAGCTCCCTGTATTTTTTCCGCGCCCCTTCAAACGTCAGGTGCTTCAGGTATTCCCACTGGTTGAGCACATCCGGCGTCAGCTCCTTCTTCCCTACCACCTCCGACAGGTGATGGATCCGGAATTCTTCCGGCACCGGGAAATTGGGGAGCAGGATGTCCTTCTTCAGCTCGAGGTTCTCGATTTTCCCGACGATCTCGTTGGTATTGTCCAGGGATTCCGGCAAATCCCGGAACAGCTCCAGCATCTGCCCGGTGTTTTTAAAGAAGAACTGGTCGTTGAAAAACGCAAATCTCGATCCTTTCGGAATCCCCTTCTCATCATCGAAGTCTTTGGCCGAAGGCGTGCTCTGCTTGTCGCCCGTATTGATGCACAGCAGGATATCGTGCGCGTTCCAGTCCTCCTGGTCCACGTAGTGCGAGTCGTTGGACGCTATGATCTTCACATTGTACTTCCTGGCGTATTTGACCAGCGCCTGGTTGACGATCTCCTGGTCGCGTATGCCATGACGCTGCAATTCCACGTAATAATCCTCACCGAAAAGATCGAGCCACCATTTGAACTCCCGCTCGCCTTCCTCTTCGCCTTTCCGGAGGATGGCCCTGGGCACCATGGCCCCGATGCAGCAGGTGGTAGCGATCAGCCCCTTGTGGTACTCCACAATCTTCTTCTTATCGATGCGCGGATACTTGCCGTACATACCGTCCATAAACCCGAGCGAGCAAAGCCTGACCAGATTCCGGTATCCTTCCGCATTCTTTGCCAGCAGCAGCTGGTGATACCGGACGTCTTTCTGTTCCTTGGTAAACTGCCGGCGCGTCATATCCTCCACCACGTAAAACTCGCAGCCGACGATCGGCTTCACTCCCTGCTTGTTCCCTTCCGCCACAAACTGGAACACCCCGAACATGTTGCCGTGATCCGTTATCGCCATGGCGGGCATGTTGTCCGCCTTTGCCTTTTTGAAGAGCTTCTTGATGTCCGCCGCTCCGTCCAGCAGCGAAAACTGGGTATGACAATGTAAATGGGAAAACTGCATCAAAAAATAAACTTTATTGATTAAAAAAAGCGGTCACAACGACAAATCTTCCTCCGTTGCCTCATCGAAGAAAATATAGTTCAGCAGATCGCAGAAAGGCTTGAGCAGCACGACGCCTTCTATGATTTTATCAACAAGCCCCGGCGAATGAAGTTCCCTGTCCGGGAATTTATGCATAAAAAACAGCTGCTTCCGCCTCAGCAAACCAATCTCGGGATGGTCTTTCGGATACCCTTTCGGGGCCGTCTTCATTACCTCACCCCACACTTCCGGGTAAAACCTGCGAAACACGGGGTCTTCGATAATCGCCTTCAGCTCCGCCGCATTGTAATCCACTTCCTGCCGGTACTTGGCCAGGAGCTCCGGACGCGTTTCCCACATACCCCCGCCCAGGAACGACTCTCCGCCAGGCTGGATATGCAGGTAAAAGTCGATCCGGCCCGAATTGCGGCCGCCGGGCCCCAACCCTGCGGAGAGGTATTTCTTGTACGGCGATTTGTCTTTTGAAAAGCGGATGTCCCGGTTGATCCGGAAGATGCAGTCTTTCACCTGCGTATTGCCCATGTCCATAACCGGGGCCATGGCCGACAGTACCCCGGCCACCAGCGATTCAAAATCCTTCCTGGCCTTTTCATACCGGGGCCTGTTGTTCTGGAACCATTCCCGGTTGTTGTGATCGGCCAGGTCACGGAGAAACGCAAGAGTTTCGGGCTGAAGCATAAGAGATTATATTCTTAGAATCCAATATTATTGCACATTGGTGCTGATTTTCGATCCAATTTACCGAATTTTGTGTTTGCAGCGCTTATTTACCGGTTAAAAAATCAGGAAAACCGCGCGCAGATCTACCATCAATCAAAACTGTTAATGGCACGAATCCTTACCGGAATACAAAGCAGCGGATTACCCCATCTCGGAAATATTCTCGGCGCCATCCAGCCCGCCATCGCCCTTTCAAAGCAGCCGGAAAACGAATCCTTCTTCTTTATCGCGGACCTGCATTCGCTCACAACGATCAAGG
>JBEBSO010000105.1:0-9218 GCA_040394275.1 Telluribacter sp. | reverse complement strand
GCCGGTCTGAACGTAATGAGGTACCTGATATACTGCTCTTTTACCAGGCTGTCGCGATATCGGATGTCCATTGGCGGAAGCTTTATGGTATCTGGAAAAGTTCCCATTACAGCTTCCATTCTTTTACGGATATTTGCTTTGTGCAGCTCCCACTCCTGAGGTGTTCGGATAGTGACTTCCCGTTTATCCCGGCTGTCATAGAACAGGAATTTTTCTCCCTTTTGCTGTGCCAATGAAGAAAATGCGCATAGCATCCCTACCACAAGCACGATCATTTTCATTCTGCTACACTCTGAATTTATCGTACAGCGGCTCACAATAATTTTCTTAATATCATTAAACATATAAGTAGTTGCTATAATAGGAAATATGGCTGTCAAAATAGGAAATATTTTCTGATTAGCCACCCGGCCTGCTCACTGTTCAATAGCAATGTAATATACGATATCGAACCTACACTGATAAATAGGATATAATCCATCTGCCTCCTGGTATTTACTTCAGAGGCATGGAAAGATTTCTTTTGCTCAATATATAACCCCAGGAAACGCATTTTTTTGTTCATGTATAAAACCATCCCTGGAATACCAAACTATATCTGCTCCCACATTAAGTATTGCGATAATACTTCCGAATGGATTATCGTGATCACGGTAAAAAACTTGTGGTATGTCTCCCCGGATTTTATACGCGTTCCCGGTGCTATCTCTTATTGCTCATCCCCCCAATGTGGTTAGGGGTGCCCCCTCGCCCGGTTCCGTCACCGTGAGGTTTTGTACGTAGGAACTAAGGCCTCTCCTCTATCCTGGTCCATACTGTGCTCCTCCCGAAAGCGGAAATGCCTACAAATCCACGCAGGTTGAGGTCTCCGTTTTTGTTTAACGTGATTTTGCCGCTATAGGTTTTTCCACTTTCCGGGTCGTAGACCGTTCCTTTTTCCCAGGTGCCGGTACCGGTGTAGATAAAATTTTTCAGGATCACCGTCCCTGCGACCTTGTGATTGCGTTTCGTTTTATCCGGATTGTTTTTATCCAGGGCGCCGGGTACGTCCGTCCATACCAGCGTGCCGAAATACTGATCGCCTTTTTTACTGACGATAACTTTTCCCTTATTGCCTTCGGTCATATAGGCTCCTGTCATCTTATCAGCTTCAACAGATTGTGCGGCTGCCGGGATGGCAGCGAGAAGCAGAAATGCTATGATCGATTTTTTCATTTTACCTTGAAAATTTAAAGGGTTATTGACCGGAGGTCAGTTTAATTGTGTTTCCTGTAAGTAATTCAAGCTCGGATTGCGCCGCTTTGTAGCTCATCCGGGCTCCGTAAAGATCGGCTTCGGCTTTCGCCAATGCGGCTTCGGTCCCGGATATATTGACGGGTTTGTTGAGCCCCGAATCGCGTTTGTCGTTTTCTATCCTAAGCTCCTGTTTCCGGTAGCTTACGGCCTTTTGCGCTACGGCTATGAGCTTTTCCGCCTGCTTCAGCTTGCGGTAAGCTTTTTCTATGGTTACGGAGATTTCCTGCCGGGTATACAGCTCATTTTGCACAGCTTGCTGCCGGAGCATTCTTCTTTGCGTGATCACCTGCCTGTTGCTGAATAAATCCTGGATATTCCACTTCAGGCTTGCCCCGGCGTAGGGACTGTGCATGGGAAACATCAGGTTGCCTTTTTGGAAAGTATAGCCGGCCATGATCCCTACCTCCGGCAGGCTGCTTTGCCGGGCTGCCTGAATGCCCAGCTCACTCTTGCGGGTTTGCAGTTGGGTCAGCCGGATATCGATGTTGCCGGTGGCTGCCTGCGACAGGTAATTTTCCAGCGTGCCGCCTGACCCATCCGCCGCCGGCGTTGCCTCATCCAGCAGCAATGTGTCCCCCTCGATTCCGGTCAGCCTTTTAAATTCCGCCACATAGTCTTCTTCCACGAATCTGAGCTTCAGCAATTCCTGCTCTTCATTGGCAATATTCGCATTCAGGCCGGCAGCATTTACCTCTACGGTTTTACCCGATTGGAGGGCGCTTTCCACATCATACAGCTTCAGCCTGGCTACTTCGATATTCTTTTCGGCTTCCACCATTCGCTTTCTTACGGCAAGTATCCCGTAGTATAGCTGCTCTACCCCATTTTTAATCTGCAGCTCCGCTTTGGATTGCTCCAGCGCAGCGATGTCCCGGTCCGCCCGGGCCACCTCTATGCCTGTCTGTATCCTGCCCAGCTGGGTGACCGGCTGGTAGGCCATCACCCCGCCGTTGAAGGTATGATGCTTCCCCAGCTCAAAGGACTTGTCTTCATTGGGCATCGGGACGGGCATTCCGCCCAGTGGAAGTCCCCCAAACGAACCGGCAGGAATGGTCAGCGAACCCGTATTGACGTTATACTGGTAGGCGGAGGAGATGTTTAATGCCGGATATCGCCTGATGCGGGCTTCCCGCACCCTGGCATCCTGCTCCAGGACCTGCAGCTTCCTGATCTGAACGAGATGGTTGTTCTGTGAAGCAGCAGATATGGCCTTCTCCAACGTCCAGACCTCCTGCTGCTGTGCCCGGGCGGTATGGCTCACTCCGGCACTAAGCAGCACAGCGACAATACTGTATTCAAAAAGATATTTCTTCATGATAATTACCTTTTGGCTTTACTGTTATTGAATTTCAGGCTTCCGCCGGAACCACTGTTTTTCCCGTCTCTTTCCCGGGCGCTACCCACAACAGGTACATGGCTGGTACAGCCAGCAACGCGATGAACATACTCCATACCACGCCGAAGGAGATCACGCTGGCCAGCGGGCTCCACATAGGCGATCCGGACAGGATCATGGGCAATACACCGATCGCAGCGGCCATGGCGGTAAGGAAAATCGGGCGCAGCCTCCTTTTGCCGCTTTCTATAGTCGCTTCCGTCAGGTCCATGGCATGATCCCTGACCAGCTCGTGGATATGGTCTATCAGGATGATGGCATTGCGCACCACTACTCCCGACAGGCTGATCAACCCGACGAATGCCGTAAACCCGAAGTTGTTCCCTGTTACGTATAGCCCCGCAAAGGCGCCGAAGAGGCTCAGCGGGATGGTGAGCATGATGATACCGGCTTCTTTCAGCTGATGGAACTGGAACATGAGGATGATGAATATCAATACCATACTGATGGACAAGGCCACCAGCATTTCAGGGAAGGTTTCCTTTTGATTCTGATCCTCGCCGCCATAGGTAATGTGGTACCCTGCAGGTAACTCCAGTTGCGCGATACGGGGCTGAACGGCTGCCAGCAATTGAGACGGCAGCATATCCTCTGTGGTTTCACTGCAAACGGTAAGGCTGCGCAGACCGTTCCTGTGCTTTACACTTCCCGTTTTCCACACAGGAACCAATTCAGCTACCTGGCTTAGCGGAACTTTCGCGTTCGTCACAGGAGAAGAGAGATACAGGTTCCGGATATCGGCGACGGACTGCCTGTTTGGTTCATCAAGGCGGAACAATACCTTTACATCGTTATCGCCTTCTCTTAAAGTCGTGACAGGAGCCCCCGTAAAGCCGGCATAGATACTTTTGGCAATGGCTTCGGTCGTAAATCCCAGCCGCTCCGCTTCCGGCTTCAGCCTGATATCCATCGCGTAGTAATCTTCCCTGAAATCGTTGTGCACATGCAGGCTGCCTTTGGTCCCGGAGATAATGGAGTCGATCCGGCCGGAGATGTCCTTTAGTACGGCGATATCATCTCCCCAGATAATCACCTCGACGGGAGCGTTCAGAGGCTTGCCCTGCTGCATCAGCTTCACCTGAGGCCTGCCTTCGGGGACCGCATCTTCCACCTGCTGTGAAAGCGCTTTCGCCAGCTCCTCCGTAGCGGCCGCATCTGCGGTGTTGATGACGATCTGGGAGAAATTCGGTGTGGGGAACCCCGGGGCAAAATTGTAGTAAAAACGAGGTGCGGATGTTCCTACAAAAGTGGTATAATCCGATACGCGCTTATCGCGCCTGATCAATGCTTCCAGCTTTTCTGTCGCCTTTTCGGTGGCGGTAAAACTGGTTCCGGAAGGCATCCGGAGCTCTACGACGAATTGGTTGCGTTCCGCCGCCGGGAAGAACTTCTGCCTGATGCCGAACTTAAAGATCAGGAACGCCAGCGCTACGGAGACAAAGCTCAGCGCAATGGTCAGCTTCGGGCGGGACATGCACCAGTCCAGCAGACGGTTGTAGCCTTTCTGCATGGTATCCAGCAGGTTTTCCTTTTTCGCCTTGCCGGCTTGCGCGGGATCGTGCAGCCCCTTTCTGATAAAGGCATAGCACAGCATCGGGGTGAATACCATAGCGACCAGGAAAGAGGAGGCCAATGCGATTGTTACCGTCAGGGGAAGCGCTTTGATGAATTCACCTACAGGCCCGGTAAGGACGATCATCGGCATGAAGGCAAAGACGATGGTGAAGGTAGCTACGAAGATAGGAACCACCAGCTCGCTGGCGCTTTTCCAGGCGGCTTCCCATCTGCCTGCTCCTTTATCCAGTAATTCCACGTAATTATCCGCCACTACAATGGCGTCGTCCACCACCAGGCCCAATACCACGATCAGGGCTGCCAGAGATACCTGGTGCAGTTCGATCCCGAAAAAATTCATCAATGCCAGCGTGATCGCTACCGTCATCGGTATGGCGGCTGAAGCCACCACGGCGATCCTGAACGGCAGCATCAGTATGATCACAACGACTACGGCGAGGATCGCCAAAAAAAACTCCCTGATAAAATGGGAAATATTGTGGTCCACCAGCTTTGGCTGATCGGCTATTTTCGTCACCTGTGTACCGGAAGGGATCTGTTGCCGGAACTGCTCCAGCGCCAGGTTGATGTCCTCGCCGAATTTCACGATATTTTTGCCCGGAAGCATCTGGATACTCACGACGATCGCCCGGTTATCTCCCACCTTTACCTTTTGGGAGGGCTCCGCATAGGTGCGGGACAGGTCGGCCACATCTTTAAGGCGGACTACCGCACCGGCAGCGGAGGCGCCCACGATCTGGTTGCCCAGCTCCTCCTGGTTGGTATAGAAGCCTTTGGTATATAAAGGGACTTCAAAGGTGCTCACGTCCAGTGTCCCTGTAGGATACACGTCGTTTTGCGACTGCAGCACCTTCATGACGTCCTGAAGATTCAAACCGTATTGAGCCAGCCTGCCCGAATGCGCCGTCACCAGGATCTGCTCTTCCAGCTCGCCGGTCCTTTTGATTTTGGAAACGGAAGGAACGTTCCTCAAACGGTTTTCCAGGTCCCGGGCGTATTGCTTAAGCTGGCTGTAAGGCACATCTTTTCCGGATATGCCGATAATCATCGCCTCCGTGTCGCCAAAATCGGAATTGACAACAGGGCCCATTACGCCGCCCGGGAGCCCCGTTTGGCGGAGCACCAGCAATTCCCTGCCCAGCTTGTTCCAGAATATATCCGGTTCTTTTACATTGTCGTTCAGCTCTACGGTGATGACTACCCTGCCGTCCTCAGAGGAAGAAACGGTTTTGGATTTTTTGACCTCCTCGAACCTGAACAAAGTTTCTTCTGTTTTTTTGGTCACCTGCTCCTCTACCTGCGTGGAGCTGGCCCCGGGATACATGGCAATGACAAGTCCCTGGCGGATGACGATCCTGGGGTCTTCCCTCCGGGACATATTCAGCAGGGAATACACCCCGACTGCAAAAAACAGGAATAAAACGGATAACGTCACCTGCTTGTATTTCAGAGATTTTTCTACGAAGTTCATCGGCGTGGTGATGGATTGGTGACCGAAATTCTGCTGCCGTTGGTGAGCTTCTGCTGGCCCCCGGTAACGATGGCTTCCCCTGCGGACAAGCCGGCAAGCACTTCCACTTTGTCGCCCGATATGGCCCCTATACTGATGTTACGCTGAAAAGCCTGCCCGTTGCCTGTCACAAAAACATAGGTCTGTCCTTCCGGTGTCCGCCGGATAGCAGAGACAGGAACCGCCAGCATCTGCTTTCCCTGTTCGGACGGCAATGCGACTTCGGCGATCATCCCCGGACGGATATCCTGCTTAGGATTAGGGACTTCTACTTTGATGGTAAAGGCCCTGGTAGTGACGTCTGCTGCGGCGCCTACTTCCGTTACCTTTCCGCTATACGTCTCTCCCAAAGCCCCAACCCGGACACTTGCCGTCTGTCCGATACGCACCTGGCTCAATTGGTTTTCCGGGATATACGCATTGACTTTCACTTTGCTGATATCCGATACGACCAGTATCGGTGTGCCGGTGGCTACGATCTCTCCGGGCTCCGCCAGCTTTTTCAGCAGGATACCTGAGATCGGGGCATACAGCTTCGTATCCGCAAGGTTTTTGTCGTGCAGCCTTAGCTGGGCCCTGGCGCCCTGAAGGGTAAAATCAGCTTTCCTGAAGTCACTCTCGCTAAGGCTTCGGCGCTCGTGCATGGCTTTCAGCCTGTCAAATTCGTCTGCCACCTGTCTTACCTGGATGTCCGCAAGCTCTCTGGCTATTTCATAATTTACAGGATCCAGACCGGCGATGAGCTGACCTTGTTTTACTTTTTGTCCTTCCGCTACATGGATACTGTTGATTCTCCCGGCGACCGTAAAACCCAGGCGAACCGTTCTGCTCCCTTCCACGTTGCCGCTAACGGTAATATCGGCGGATGGGTAGACATGCTTTACCTGCTCCGTAACCACGGCCACAGGCTTACCTCCGGTCTGGACGGAGGTCTCCCGGTTATTCCGGCAGGACATCATTCCTGCAAAGATCAGTGCCGTTACAGGGACAATATAAAACTGATTTCGTTTCATTTTTACTTAAGTTTAGCTGATTGTTTTCTGGTAGGAATGCATAATGATCTGATTATGTCCGATGCAAAATTCCCGAATGCAATCCGCTTAATTTTTAAGCTATCTTAAAAAATGAAACCAAGGAGAAAAATGTAGAAATTACCGGGGTCTGGCGGCCCTGATAACGCTCAGGGTCTGTTGGGTGATACCAAGATAGGAAGCAATATGGCCTAATGGGGCGCGTTGCAGAATGTCGGGGTGCGACTCCATTAGAATGTTGTAGCGTTCCTGCGCCGACTGGAACTGGATGGAATACAGCCTTGTGGAAAGGTGCTTGATAATAGAGATAGAGAGGTCGAGTACAAATTGCTGCAGCTTGACATGCGTTTTCAGATGTTCTTCGATCAGGGCATAGTCCACAGACCGGATGGTGCTCTTTTCCAGGAGCTCGAGGCGATAGGGATAGTATTGGTTAAGAAAGACATTTTCTATGGCCAGGGTAATGTCATTCTCGGTAAAAAAATGGTGTGTAATGTCTTTACCATCTTTAAGATAATAAAGTCGCAGCAATCCTTCTTCGACGAAAAAGACCCTTCTCGACAGGCTCCCCTCACTCAGAAGCTGATGACCTTTGGGGAGCTTCTCTGTTCTCCACATCCTGTCAAACAGGATTACCTCCTCACCGGAGAAGCTTATTTCCTGCTTAAGATAGTCAGCCAGCTTCATTTTCAGGATAGAAATCAGTCTGCTTTTGTCTCTTCCATAAGGCACAAATATAAAATTAATCAGGAAATTACCCGTAAAATCGGGTTATTGGTTTTGCTTGGATTTCTATTATTAGACATAAGGCAAATTGTGTTCGAAATCCTTCAATAATCACAAGAGAGGCTGCCTCAGGTTTCTATTCTGAGACAGCCTCTCTTGTGTGCATAAAGGGATTGAGGTCGAACACCTTATTCCATTTTTGACGTTTTTGGATAATATTAAACTATTGTGAATCAACAACTTAATCAAAAGACTATTTTTTGGTGGGATAGGTCCTGCTGGGTCTATTTTATAATTTGTTTTCAGGATTGGATCAAATAGCTGGCAATTTACAATAAACCATTACTCCCCAAGCCAATATGACTCATGGAGGATTGCCGATCCTCCAAAGGAATATAGGTCAGATCAACATCAACCGACAGCCGGGGCATGTCACGGACAAAAAGATTGATAGCTGTTCCTCCGTGCAGGGCAAAGCAATCTTCTTTTGCGACCTCGGGCAATATATTCAGAAGGAGCCGGGCCTGTTCTTTATAGCGCTGTGTTTTCATTCTTTCCCAATTCTTTCGGAACGGTTATCTGATATTGCGGGACATATAACCCGTTTTTGACGAGACTCCGTTTCCCTTTTCCCAAATCTATGCTCTTTTCTTCCAGGTTCAGATACTCAAACCACTGATGGCCTGCCTTCTCTGCCATATATAAAAACAGCCGTTTCACCTTGACGGAATGACATTGTTCCAGCAGTTCACGCACATGTCCCGGTCGTAGCGTATTCATCCCTTCCATGACCTCATAGCATTCCAGAAGCTCAAATTCTGTCCGCGCGAGATAAAGGCATTCCAGCATCGCACGGGCAGCGGATGAAACCTTGATCGAAAATGATTTTACATTCACGTCAGTCAATCCGAGAGATTCAGGAAGAAAAGAGGAGCGATAATAGTCAAGCCGTATCCCCCAGTCATGATTTTTACACCATGCCGGCAATATTTCTTTTTCCTGCCCCATTAAAACCGCATTGACCGGCGAGAGTTCGAGAAAATGGGACTTCCCCAAAAATGACAGAGCCGTTTTTCCTCCGGGATGGACGGATAACCCAAGCTGGTTTTGCAGGGCGTAAACAGCCCCTTCATAACCAACCTGATCTCCTGACCGTATCCATGCACCCTTTCCGGGGGATTCTATCCAACCACTCTGTTTATAGCGGTTGAGAATCTGGCTGGAATAGTCCCTTTGATTGAGCCATGACGTTGTATAGACTGTTCCATATGGCCAGTCTCGCAGCAGCAGGTTTAATTTTGATTTATTTTCTACACTCATAGCTTACTTTCTGAAACTAAAATAAACCACCTCATTGTTTATATTAAACACCAATAATAAACTATTGGTTTATATATGTATATAAAAATAAACCAAACATAGAGTCTTTAATACAATATCTCCCACGATCCGGCGATCACGTAGCATAGGAGGATCCTTACCCGTCGCCAGTTTACTACGTTTATAGGGAAGTTAAAATTTACCAATACCTGTCTACACCACAGCAAAAAGGCATACCACCCCTTCACTTTGGAGGTGTACAGGTAGGTACCATTGCCAAAGAGTACGTTAGTGGTGGTTTCCTCAACCGGAATTTTATCAGTCTGTGGGAAGTGTACAACCTGTTTACCTCTGCCAACAAGTC
>JBEBSO010000104.1:0-9257 GCA_040394275.1 Telluribacter sp. | reverse complement strand
CAGAGGGCGTAAGGGTATCGGTACTCGCCGAGTATCAGCCGGCATACCCCAATCTCCACCAGCAATACTACTTGTTTACCTACCGGATCGTCATCGAAAACGGCAGCGCCAACACCATCAAGCTCCTGAGACGGTACTGGAAAATCTACGACTCAAACGGGATCATCCGCCATGTCGAAGGCGAGGGTGTTGTGGGCCAGCAGCCGGTGCTTGAGCCCGGCGAAAAACACCAGTATGTATCCGGGTCCAACCTGGAAACCGGGCTGGGGAAAATGTGCGGGACCTACCTGATGGAAAGAGTCGTGGACGGCAAAAAGTTTGAGGTGACCATACCCGAATTTATCCTGGTGGCGCCTTTTCTCCTGAACTAACAACCTCTGGCTGCGGCCGGCATATCTGCTTTGATCATACCCTATCTGAAATACCGGCTTCGCGCCGGGAACGCCCACAGTATCCATTCTCCCTTCGTATTCGACCTCTATACCCGGGTAATCCGGCCGGATAGCGGGTGCCCCGACTTTTCTGAAATAACGGCCCTCCGGGAACGCATGATAAGCTCCGGCAGGACCATAGAGGTGCTTGACCTGGGCGCCGGGTCCAGGGTAAGCAGGTCCAACCGCCGGTCTCTCCGGGAAATTGTAAAAAACGCGGAAAAGCCCGGGAAATTCGGAAGGCTGTTCTACCGGCTGACCCGTCATTTCCGGCCGGCCACCGTGCTGGAGCTGGGAACCTCGCTGGGGATCACCACCCTGTATTTTGCCAGGGCGCACCCCGAGGCCAGGATACTTACCATGGAAGGCTGTCCGCGTACCCTCGAAATCGCCGGCGAGAACTTCCGCCTGGCAAAGGCCTTCCATATCGAAGCAATCGGCGGCAACATAGACGATACCCTGCCGGCTACGCTCCGGAAGCTGGAAAATACCGCGCTCGACCTGGTCTATTTCGACGCCAACCACCGGTACGAGCCTACCCTCCGCTATTTCAGGGAATGCCTGCCTTTTGCTGGCGAGGGGAGCGTCTTTATTTTCGACGACATCTACTGGTCGGAAGAGATGACGCGGGCCTGGGAGGAGATCAAATCAGACCCTGCCGTGACCGTGACGATCGACCTTTTCTGGGTCGGAATCGTGTTCTTCCGCAAAGGCCAGGAAAAGGAACATTTTGTGCTCCGGTTCTGATCCCGGGCGGCATTTGCTACCGGAAGCAGCACGGGTTTACAGTGATAGATTTTCCCGCAAAAAATCACCGGGCTCCTTGCAAAAAAAAATCATTTTTTGTAAATTTGGCAAACTGACAGTTCACAATTAATCATACACGGATGGGAATCATTGAACGCCGTGAGCGCCTCAGAAAACAAGTACGTTCAGATATTATCAGCACCGCAAAAGAGATCGCGCGGGAAGAAGGATGGCAGGCCGTCTCCATCAGGAAAATAGCGGATGTCATCGAGTACAGCCCTCCCATTCTGTACGAATATTTCGACAGCAAAGACAAGCTCCTGGAAGCAGTCCGGACGGAAGGCTTTGACTTTCTCCGGGAAGAATACCTCAAGATCAAGACTTTATACCGCAACCCGGAAAAGCAGCTCATGGAAGTAGCCCAGGTGCTCTGGAGCTTTTCCATCTCCCAGCCGGAGGTCTTCCAGGTCATGTTCAACCTGGAGGGTGCATTCTGCCAGTCCAAGCACGTCTTCAAAAATGAGCTGGAAATCAAGGACAACCCGGTATGGGAAATGATCGCCACCCTGAAGCCCAAATTCAGCGAGGCCGTTTCCAAGACTTATTATGAATGGTGGTGCATTACCTTCGGTTTTATATCCATCACCATGGCCACGCAGCCCAAGCACAACCTGGCCCAGATCGAGACCATCTATATCGAGGGCGTAAGACGGTTTCTCCGCAGCGTCATGTAACTTCCGGCCGCCCCGGACACGTCCTTTTTTTATCCTAATATCCGGAAGACCTCCGGATAGGCTTGCGCCGTACTCCCCCCGCAATCCTTTTTTCCGGAAAATTGTGCATTTGTTTGCAAATTACATGGGATATATCGGGCTCATGCCGGCTTTTTTTTGTATCTTTACAAGTTGAAGCTCCTATACGAAATAAAAAATATTGTACAGTCGACCAAATATATGGCAAACGAACTTACCTTAGAAGAAAACAATTATTCAGCTGAAAATATCCAGGTCCTGGAAGGACTTGAAGCCGTAAGAAAGCGGCCCGCCATGTACATTGGCGACACCGGGGCCAAAGGGCTCCACCACCTGATCTGGGAGGTGGTAGACAACTCCATCGACGAAGCGCTGGCAGGCTATTGCGACACCATAGACGTCACCATCGAACCGGACGAATCCATCACGGTGACCGACAACGGGAGGGGAATTCCCACCGGTATCCATTCCAAAGAAAAAAGATCGGCCCTGGAAGTGGTCATGACTGTCCTTCACGCCGGAGGTAAGTTTGACAAAGACACCTACAAGGTATCCGGCGGGCTTCACGGCGTAGGGGTTTCCTGCGTCAACGCACTCTCGTCCAGTCTCCGGGTAGAGGTAAGAAGGGAAGGCAAAGTCTTCGAGCAGGAATACGAGAAAGGCAAGCCGCTGTATTCCGTGCGCGTGGCCGGGGATACAGACCGTACCGGCACGTTTGTGCACTTCAAACCCGACGACACGATTTTCACCGTAACCGAATTCAAATATGATACGGTAGCCGGAAGGATCAGGGAACTGTCCTTCCTCAACAAGGGCATCACCCTGACGCTGACCGATAAAAGGGACCTGGATGAGCAAGGCAACCCGCGGCAGGAGACATTTTTCTCAGAAGGCGGGCTTGTAGAATTCGTGACCTACCTGGACAGTACCAGGCAGCCGCTCATCCCCGCGCCCATTTACATGGAAAACGAGAAAGGAGCGGTACCCGTCGAGGTATCGATGCTCTACAACACCTCCTACAGTGAAAACGTTTTCTCGTATGTCAACAACATCAACACCGTCGAAGGCGGCACCCATGTTTCGGGCTTTCGTATGGCCCTTACCCGTACGCTGAAAAACTATGCCGATAAATCGGGCATCCTGACCAAGGAAAAAATTGAAATCAGCGGCGACGACTTCCGGGAAGGGCTGACGGCGGTCATTTCGGTGAAGGTGGCCGAGCCCCAGTTTGAGGGCCAGACCAAGACCAAGCTGGGAAACTCCGACGTGGCCGGGTCGGTAAGCCAGGTGGTTTCCGAAATGCTGGAAACCTATCTTGAAGAGCATCCCAAAGAAGCGCGGATGATTATCGACAAGGTAATCCTGGCCGCAAAAGCCCGGATCGCGGCGAAGAAAGCGCGGGAAATGGTACAGCGGAAGAACGTCCTCACCGGGACCGGCCTCCCGGGCAAGCTTTCGGACTGCTCCGAATCGGATCCCGCCGTCTGCGAACTGTATCTCGTCGAAGGAGACTCTGCCGGCGGTACGGCCAAGCAGGGACGCAACCGGGCCTTCCAGGCGATCCTTCCCCTCAGGGGCAAAATCCTCAACGTGGAAAAGGCCCAGGAATACCGCATCTACGAAAACGAAGAAATCAAAAACATGTTCACCGCCATGGGGGTCCAGATCGGTAAAGACGGGGACGAAAGGGCGCTGAACATCGACAAGCTCAGGTATCACAAAATCATCATCATGACGGATGCCGATGTCGACGGCAGCCACATCCGGACCCTAATCCTGACCTTCTTCTTCCGTTATATGAAGGTGCTGATCGACAATGGCTACATCTACATCGCCCAGCCGCCGCTGTACCTGGTAAAGAAGGGCAAGGAGGAGCGGTACTGCTGGACCGAAACACAACGCGAAGCAGCCGTCAAGGAAATTGCAAACGGAAGAGAGGATACCGTCAATGTGCAGCGGTACAAAGGTCTCGGCGAAATGAATGCCGAGCAGCTTTGGGAAACCACCATGAACCCCGAAAAAAGAAGCCTGAAAAGGGTTTCGGTGGAGTCTGCTGCCGAAGCCGATCACCTGTTCTCCATGCTCATGGGCGACGAGGTCGCACCCAGGAGGGACTTCATTGAGCGCAACGCCAAATATGCGCGCATAGACATATAACTGCGGACTGACATCCCTGTAAGTTGCCCACTGCCTGTTCCGGGACAGGGCAACTTTTTTTTGAATAAAATTTAATTCTTCTATGTTATTTTCCCCATCCTGCCTCCGTACGCTTATCCTGGCGCTCCTGGCCGCCTGTCTCGGCGGCTGCGGCGGCGGGCAGCAGTCTGAGCAGACCACCTCTGCCGACGACCTCACGCTCCTGCCGGCGCCCGTTTTTTCCGCAGACTCCGCTTACAGGTTCATCGAAGAGCAGCTTAGCTTCGGCCCCAGGGTGCCTAACTCCGCTGCGCATAAAAAATGCGGCGACTACCTGGTCAGCCAGCTGACCCGCTTTGACTGGAAAGTAACAGAGCAGCATTTCACGGAAACAACATTCGACGGGACCAGGCTCAGGGGCAGGAACATCATAGCCAGCTACCATCCCGGCCTGGCCAAAAGGATCATGCTGGCCGCCCACTGGGATTCGCGGCCCTTTGCTGATGCGGATTCCGTCCACAAGACCAAGCCGGTCCCCGCAGCGAACGACGGGGCCAGCGGCGTAGCCGTCCTGCTGGAAATCGCGCGGATCATCCGGCTGAGCAAGCCGGAGGTAGGTGTAGACATCGTGTTTTTTGACGCCGAAGACTGGGGAAACTCGGCGGCGAGCCGGGATCCCTACGGAGGATTTTGCCTGGGTTCCCAATACTGGTCCCGCAACAAGCACATCCCCGGTTATGTCGCCTACTTCGGCGTGCTGCTGGATATGGTGGGAGCAAAAGGAGCCACGTTCCCCAAAGAGGGCTCTTCCATGGATTTCGCGCCTGATATCGTCAACTCGGTGTGGAAAATTGCCGGCAAGCTCGGATACGGCCAGTATTTTATCGATACCCCCGGCCCTTCGATCACGGACGACCACCACCCGGTCAACCAGCTCGCGGGCTTTCCCATGATCGATATCATCCACCTGGAAATCAACCATCCCAAACGTACTTTTTTCAAGGACTGGCATACGCTCAACGACAACCTGGACATTATTGACAAAGCCACGCTGAAGGCGGTCGGACAGACGGTCACGCAAGTGGTTTTCCAGGAAGTATCTCCTCCCCTGTGACGATTGGAAAACCTGCTGGCAGGGAAAAAACACGGCTTCACACTTTCCCAACCTCCCTGAATACAAAAAAAAATCGTAATATTGCTTTTTTTGTATTTGAAATTTATCCCGGGGGAGAGAGGCTATGAAATGGTCGTTTGTCATACAACAAAAGCTGAAGGCAGCCCTGCTCCTGAGTGTGATCATGCTCCTCATCATACTGAACAGCGTAATCTCCAGGTTCAACATCCAGGGAATCGACGAATCATTCGACTCCATCTATGCAGACCGGCTGATCCCGGCCATAGATATCGTATACCTCATGGAAAACCTGTACAACAAGCGCCTGCTGCTGGAAAAATACCTGCTGCTCGACACCGGCCGTTCCCCGCAGGACACCAGGCGCCAGCTGGATCTCTGCGACCGGACGATCGATTCGCTGATCACCGCCTTTGAACAAACTTACCTCGTCGAACAGGAATCCAGGAGCTTTCTGGACCTGAAAAACCGGATCGGAGAATACGCCCGGCTGGAAAAGGCCATTCTGTCGCTCGTCCTGGCCGGCCGGAAAGAAGAAGGCTGGGAGCTCTTCGAAGGAGCCGGTGCGGCGGTATTCCACAATACCATCACACACCTCAATGAGCTGACCAACATCCAGTCTGTCGTGGGAAAGGAGCTGATGAAGCATTCGAAAAGTGAAGTATCGATCTTCAACTTCTATTCTACCATCCAGATCGTGCTGGCCATTATAATCGGGGGAATCATCCTGAGCCTGATCCAGAGCTCCAAAATCATCAACCCGCGGCAAAGTGGCCCGGGCCACCTCAACTGACCCGGTCAGGGTGCGGGCTCCGCCAGGTATTTATCCATATCCCGGTTGAATTTCTTTATATACTCCTGGTAGAACGCCCCCGTTCCTTCGCCGGAAAAGCCGGTATGGATCGACCTTACCTTCCCGTCCCGGCCGATGATGATGGTGGTGGGAAAGGCCAGGAAAGTATTCAGGTCATCAAAACGTTCGGCGACGACACCCGCATCCGCCTTTCCCCCGAACAGGATATCGTACCTGATATCGAACCTTTCCCGCAGGCGGTCCAGCATGCGCTTCGCATAGCCGATGTCATCTTTCGCTTCAAAAGCCACGCTGACTATTTCCACCCCCCGGTGCCTGTTGGCATTAAACCAGGGAGAGAGAAACGCAATCTGATCCAGGCAATTGGGACACCAGCTTCCCATGATCTCCACGATAACCACTTTGCCCCTGTATTTGGGATCTTCAAGGTGCACCATCTTCCCGTTGAGGTCAGGAAGCTCCAGACGGAGCCGCTCACGGCCCGGCTTGAGGAAGGTGAGCGCATAGGCATCGGGAAGGGCCGCGTTCTCGTCTCTTCTGCCTTCGAAAACCGTTTTGGTGACGGTTCCGCTTTCTCCCCGGAGGACACCCCCGTCAGATATTTCGCCGGTTACCAGGACCGGGCCGGAGCCCGTGAAACCGGAGAGATAGAAACGGTTGCCCGCCACTTCGCCCTGCAGGTCCCGGCTGTCGCCGGTCACCGAGAGAATGATACCTTTTAAACGGGCTCCTTCCTGCGTCAGCACGGCGATCCGGTCTGCCTCCCCCGCCCGGTTTGTCAGCTTCAGCCTCCATTTCCCCGTAAGATCCGCCCGCGCCGCAGGCAAATCCTCCCGGGGAATAAACCGGTAGTCCTTTCCGAACTCGAGCCGGACAGGGAAGCTCCGGACAGTCTCACCGGCCTCCAGGACCCGGTATTCGCCCGTCAGCAGCTCAGGGGTGACTACCCGCGCAAAAAGAGCGGATTCGAATGTATGGAGGCTCACCAGTACAGAATCACCGGAAAGGTGCCGCACCCCGAAAGTATCACGACGGTCGCCGTTGACCGCAACGGCGTCATATCCTTCGGCAGTCGCCGAAATGTCAAGCTGAAAAGGCACCTCTTCCGTACCTATGGTAAAAACACCCCGCCATCTCCCTTCCTGTAAAGCGGCTTTCTGTGCCAGCACAGGCGAAAGGAAAAGACCGGCCGGTCCGATCCAGAGCAACAGGCACTGCATTAAAATCTTTTTCTTCATCCGGCTGATCATGAGTCCTTCATTTCTAACAATTTTTTCGAAAGCGGGATTCCGGGAACACCATTTTTTATCCCGGCAGGCCCCGTGAGCAAATATTTCGCTACCTTGCAGGTTCATCCCGGCCAGGCGCGGCGAAGGCAGGCGCCCGCCGTCAGACCTTTAAAATAAACAGAAAATCGACAAAGAAAAAACAGATTAAAGATGCTGGACGACCTACTCGGATTATTGACAGAAGATATCAACCGGATGTTATTTGCGTTGCTGGTCGGAAGTATAATCGGGATCGAACGCGAGTACCGTTCCAAATCTGCAGGATTGAGGACCATGATTCTCGTCTGCCTCGGCTCCTGTCTTTTCACCATTCTTTCCATCAAAATCGGAGGTGAACCTACTCCCGAGCGCATCGCGGCAAACATCGTTACCGGCATAGGCTTCCTGGGTGCAGGGGTGATTTTCAAGGACGACAACAAAGTAACGGGCATCACCACCGCGACCACCATCTGGATGGTTGCGGCGCTGGGCATGGCCGTGGGCGCCGGGCATTTTCAAACCGCCGCCGTTTCCACCGTCATCGTCATGGTCGTCCTCGTGATCCTGGTCTATCTTCAGAAGCAGATCGAAACGCTGAACCAGCTCCGCAACTACCGCATCGTGTACAACTACAAAAAGGCAGGATTCGAAAAATACGAGCGCCTGTTTCAGAAATTCGGGCTGAAGGCGGTAAGGGGCGCACAAAGCAAAAGCCATGATAAAATAACAGGCTACTGGATTGTACAAGGCGCCAAATCCAACCACAACCGGCTGATTTCGGCCCTGCTTGACGACGAAGATATACGGGAGCTCGACTTCTGACCCCGGCCCGGAGCACGGCTATGGCTCCCGGGTCAGGTTGTAAATCTCCTGGATGTCTCTCAGTATCCTGTCAAAATCCAGGTTGAGGTCTTTAAAAACCCCTGTCTTGAGATCAAATACACAGCCGTGCACGATGGGATAGCCGTTGGCCATATACTCCTGCTGCACGCTGGCAATCTTGATCACATTTACACACTGCTCCTGTACGTTGAGCTCCACCAGCCGGTTGTATCGATCTTTTTCATCGCCGATGGCATTGAGCTCCTCCTTATGGAGACGGTAGACATCCCGGATATTCCGGAGCCACGGGTTGAGTATGCCCATGTCCCTGGGCTGCATGGCGGCCTTCACCCCGCCGCAATTGTAGTGGCCGCATACAATGATATGCTTCACCTTCAGGTGCTTGACGGCATAGTTTATGACCGAAAGGACGTTCAGGTCGGTAGCGGGCACCACATTGGCCACATTGCGGTGAACGAATACCTCGCCTGCATCCAGTCCCATGATTTCATTGGCAGGCACACGGCTGTCGCTGCAGCCGATGTACAGGTACTCAGGCGTCTGGTCTTCAGAAAGCCTGATAAAAAAATCGGAATCCTCGGCTGTTTTTGAAAGGATCCACTTCTTGTTGTTTTCAAATAGGTCTCCGTACGGCATGATATATACTTTTTTCTGGTAAGACTTTATTTTTCCAGCATAACCAACAGGTATTTTTTTACCGCGTCCTGACGGGTGTTCCCGTTCAGGAACTGTCCGTTGAGCTTGCTGATGTGAAAGTGGTCGAATGTCTTCAATTCCGTCACCCGGTATCCTTTCCCTTCCAGGTCCCGGGCCGTTTCTGCAGCCGTATACAGGATGACTGGCATCCTGTCCTGCCGGGACTCCAGTACGGATACCGGTCGCCGGGCATAAAACTCAAACGCGTAAGCTTCCGCTCCGCCCTGGTAGTGCGCCAGGTCGGCGCCGGGGTAATGGGCATTCACCCAAAAGGCGGCTTCACTTCCCGACTGGAATTTAAGCAGGAAGGGGTAAAAAATCAAATTCAGAAATGCATTGAAAGCGAGGGAAACCCAGGCGCTCAGGTAAATGACCCGACCGATACCCCGGTGAGAAAGGGCCCTTACAGCCGCGGGAAGCAGCGCCATCAGCACCAGG